>PUNZ01000016.1 GCA_003551945.1 Halovenus sp.
AGTTAGTGGACTCAGTCCACAATCACGATGTACCACGGAGAAGGTATCATCAGGCAACCCATTCGTCGAGAATGAGGCGGGTTTTGGTCGAGACAACCTCATCAAGTTCACGGACGCGAGTGATGAGGTTGTTCAGTTTCTCCGTGTCCGCAGTGTCAACAACTAACACGATATCCTCCTCGCCGGAGACTTGCCAAACGAGGTCAACCTGGTTGTAGTCGACGAGTCGTTCGGTCAGGCCACCAGTATGAACGTTGACGTCGACGCGAATCTCAATCATCGCTTTGACGTTGCCCGTTCGCGTAGCGACGGTAAACCGTTCAATGACACCCGAGTCAACGAGCTGCTCGACACGGTTTCTCACCGTTCCTTCCGAGGTGCCGACCTCATCTGCAATCTCCGTATAGGGCGTGCGGGCGTCACGGCGGAGCAGATCGAGTATCTGCCGGTCCAATTCGTCCATCGAGATTCGTACGTTTCAGTTGATATCACTTCAACGCTACGAATTTCGTAACTCATCTTCGAAAGCAACGCTTATCAGCGGAACTTTCGTACGCATCTCGTAATGACAGACGCCTACATCGCCGTCGAAGGCGAACGCGTCGTAGAGGCACGCGCACGTTCCCCAGGAACCGCACGTGGCGAACTCGTCTTTACGACTGCCTACACTGGCTACGAAGAGAGCCTCACGGACCCAAGCTACGAGGAACAGCTACTCACGTTCTCCTACCCACTGATTGGAAACTACGGCGTTCGCGAAGAACGATTTGAATCAGACCGCGTCCACCCGCGCGGGGTGCTCGCCCGCGAGCTAACCGACGATGTTGCCGAATGGCTGCAAGAAGAAGGTGTTCCTGCGGTCGACCACCTCGATACTCGTGACCTCGTGACCGAAATCCGTGACAACGGTGCAATGAAATGTGGCATCGCGGCTGGCGAAGATGCCACACCCGAGGACGCACTTGCCGAGCTTGCAGAGTGTAAGCATATGTCCGAACACACCGATATCGGCAGCCAAGTCTCCGTGAGCGAGCCAGTCGTCCACAACGAGGATGGGGCGGGTCCGCGCGTCGCGTTGCTCGATTGTGGGGCAAAAGGCTCGATTATCGACTCGCTTGTCGAACGCGATGCCGTCGTCCATGTGCTGCCCTACAATGCCAGCGAATCGGATGTGGAAGCCGTTGACCCGGACCTGCTCTTTGTCTCGAACGGCCCTGGAGACCCAGAGAACTTCGAGCAAGCAGGCGAAATCGTCGAAACCTACGTCGGTGACGTTCCGCTTGCAGGTATCTGCCTCGGCCAGCAAGTCGTTGCAAACGCCCTTGGTGGGCGCACGGAGAAGATGGAGTTCGGCCACCGCGGCGTCAATCAGCCAGTTCGTGACCTCCGCACCGACCGAGTGGTAATGACAACACAGAACCACGGCTACACCGTTGCTGACCCCGGCGATAAACTGGAAGTGACACAGATTAACGTCAACGACGACACCCCCGAAGGACTCGATAACGAGGAGTTAAACATCATCACTCGTCAGTACCACCCTGAAGCGAATCCTGGCCCGAACGATTCGCTTGACTTTTTCGATGACGTGCTAGCGATGACAACCGAGTAGCGCGTTTCGGCTGGAGATCGCAGCCAAAGAACGAAGCCCTTTCTCACCCGGAGACTAACCGTTATGTATGTTCACCGGAATCGTCGAGGAAGTCGGCGAGATACGCGCTGTCGAGGAGCAATCAGATGGAACGCGACTGCGTCTCGCCACGACGTTCGAGGGGTTGACGCGCGGACAAAGTATCAGTGTCAGCGGTGCCTGCCTCACCGTTGAAGCGTTTGGTGACGGCTGGTTCGACGTCTTTCTCGCACGCGAAACCGTCGACCGAACCTATCTCGGGACACTTGCAGAAGGTGATGCTGTCAATCTCGAACGCGCACTCCCTGCCGATGGTCGCTTTGACGGGCACTTCGTGCAGGGCCACGTTGATGGGACAGCAACCGTCTCTGAGATTGAAGAGGTTGGCGAAGACTGGCTGTTTCACTTTTCGCTTCCCGACAGCCTTGGACAGTACGTCGTTGAAAAGGGCTCAATTGCCGTTGACGGTATTAGCCTCACCGTCGCCGCTCTCACGGACGAGACGTTCGCCGTTGCAATCATCCCCGAGACATACGAGGTGACGACACTTTCGGACAAAGAAGCCGGCGACCCCGTCCATCTTGAGGTTGATGTGGTTGCAAAGTACGTCGAGAGTCTTGTTGACGGCTATAACTAGTCGCTGACGGGCAGTGCCACGGAGGCCTCATCGGACATCCGACGCAGAAATCGTTGTCTGCTTTTCAGTCCCGAAAAGCGTGATCGTGTGACCAGTGTGGCGAGCATGTGTCTCCGCGAACCGCTCTGCTGGCCGGTGCGTGAGATACTGTTCGGTTGCTGGACACTGGGTGCAGTCCGCAATGAACGGTGTCACCCCATCTGGAAAGTGTCCGGTGTGGCGCTGATGGTCCATGGCGAACTGTTCAACGGCGCTGTTGCCAGCGTGAAGTTCATCAAGTTCGTATGCCAGCGTCCACGTCCGGTTACACTGTGTACAAGAGAGTGTCGGTGGGTTTGGTGGAGGACGCTCATCGTCGGGTAAGTCGTTAGTCATGGTAACTGTTCGTAACGACACACCAAAAAACGGTTAGGGTGCCACGACAGAGTAGCGTATATGGTAGAAAACGTCATCTGGCCGGCGTATCTTGATTCCTCCCTCACGCGCTCGGAAGGGCGGCGCGTTCCGGCCGACCTTGCTGTTGAGGAGCCAACGGTCGATGAGATTGCACAGGCCGTCCAGCAAGTCGGATACGATGCCGTCATCGAACGAGACAAACGGTATCCACGGGAGTACGAGACACGAGGACGAGTGCTCGTCAAAGATGCTGATGATGCGGGAAAAAGCGATCTGTTGCAAGCGACTGGGGCGTATCTCGGTGCCATTCGAGCATGAAGCGCGCAGGAGAAGTCGTCCGCGTTGCACAGGGGCTTGCCATCGTGCGCGCCGAAGACGACTCAGTGCCCGACATTGGTTCGCCTGTGATTGACGAGCAACTCGATGAAGTGGGCCGTATCGTCGACGTCTTTGGACCGGTCGAGCGACCATATCTTGCTGTGACGCCCAAAAACAGGTCGCTTCCGCAACTCGTTGGGAGCGTTCTCTATGCGAGATAGCGACTGATACTGCCAGACGAACCAGAACGCAATTGTAAAAACCGAACCGCTCAACGTCAACGCATGGACACCCGCCAGCGAACATTCCTTGCCAGCGTGGGTATTGGAGTCATCTTTTTGCTCGTCCAACTTGGTGCGCTTGCACTGGTCGAGCCGTTCCAACAACAGGGACATCAGGTCACGGAGGATGGTGGCGATGCCTCGCTCAGCCTCCTGTATATCGGTGCAATTCTGGTCGTCACCGCAATCATGCTCGCCGTCTTCAAATACGGCGGTGCGTCACCGATACGACTCGTCATCATCTTCGCGGGCGCATACATCGCGTGGTTCGTGTTTGAAGCGCTTGCACCACCGGTGCTCGTGCTTGAGGTTGCTGGCGGAAGCTTCGCCGTTCTCCCGCTCCTTGCGGCTATCGCTCTCGGAGCAGCACTGTATGCCTACCCTGAGTGGTACGTCATCGATGCAGCGGGCATCATAATGGGGATTGGAGCAGCTGGGTTGTTTGGCATCAACCTCGGTATCTTCCCAGTGTTGGTGTTGCTTGTGGGCCTCGCAATTTACGATGCCATCAGCGTCTACCGCACGGAGCATATGCTTACGCTTGCGTCCGGGATGATGAAAATGCGTGTCCCGGTAGTGCTCGTTGTCCCATTGTCGCTGTCATATTCGTTTATCGATACTGACCCACCAGACCCAACCGCGGAGAATGGAGAGGGAATCGATGACGAATCCGACGCACTCTCACCGGAGGAGGTAGCCGAACTGTCACCTGAGGAAATCACAGCGCTCGATGAATCAGCCCTTTCGAGGGTTGATAGCGAGACCTTCGAGCAACTCAGTGAGGAGCAACAAAAAGCGGTTACAGACCAACTCTCGAGCAGAGATGCAATGTTTATCGGGCTCGGCGATGCGATTATTCCGACCATTCTCGTGGCGAGCGCCGCATTCTTCATCGATGCACCGGCCATCGAACTGCTCGGGTTCTCGGCAAATCTCCCCGCGCTGACCGCGATGGTTGGAACGATGGCCGGCCTTACAGGGTTGCTCTGGCTGGTGAGCAAAGGCCGGGCGCACGCAGGCTTGCCGTTGCTCAACGGTGGGGCTATTGCTGGCTACCTGCTCGGCGCGCTCGCAAGCGGGTTGACGCTCGTCGAAGCGCTCGGATTACCAGGAGTATTCTAAAAAACGACGCCTGATTGAGTTATCGCCACTCGGGAAGCGACGCAGCATCAGCGAGTGGCATTCGCAGATAGGCTTCATCTGTAGTCACGTCAGCGAGAATGAACTGCTCTACCGGCCCATCCTCGACTGCAGCCATCACTTCCGTATCCGCTTCCACCGCGGCTGGGACAACCGTGTTCGACGCCATGTGTGATAATATATAGCAAGAATATAAAAATACTCCGAAAGCAAGATGGAGAAACCGGCAGATAACGCAGTATTTCGTCAGACAATTGTCAGACAACTATACACTTATTTGCGGTTGAAACAAGCGAATAATCCGTTAAGCCAATCGTAGCGCAAAGCCAGAGGTTACGCCGATTTTCTCGCGTGGTCTAACTGCCGGGCAATGAGGCCAGCCTGAACACCGGCAGTGAAGCCGGCATCGATATTGACGACGCTCAGCGACGTACAGGACTGAAGCATTCCTGAAAGGGCGGCGTCTCCATCCCCACCGTATCCATACCCAGTCGAGACGGGGAGACCAATGACAGGGACGTCCACAAGTCCAGCCACAACAGTCGGTAGCGCACCCTCCCGACCGGCAGCAACGATGAGTACGTCCTGCTCGCGGAGCCTGGGGAGTTGGTCAAGCGTTCGATTCAGCGCGGCGACACCGATATCATCAAAGCGGGTTACTGTTGTGCCCATTTCCTGCGCCAGAATCTCCGCTTCACCAGCAGGGACAGCATCCGATGTGCCAGCAGTCACAACGCCAACGCGGGCAGTAAGCGATGGGTGCTCGAACGAGGTCCCGTGTGCGACGACCACCGACGCACGTTCATACGGCGTCGTCAGTTCATCAGGAAACAGCGTTGCATCCGGAAACTCGGTAGAGAGCTGTTCAATGAGTGCCTCTCGCTGGGTCGCGTTGACTCGCGTGACGATTGCCCGGCCAGTCGTTTCGAGGCTCGTTGTCGCAAGCGCGGTCACTTCAGCGGGGGTCTTCCCGGTCGCAAAAACTGCCTCGGGAACGCCACTACGTTGTTCGCGGGCGGCATCGAACCGTCCCGCATCACTTGTCACGTACCCTGCCAGTTCCGCTTCAGCCTCTGCTGGCGTGAGCGCTCCACCAGCAACTGCAGCGAGAAGTTCCTGTAGCGTCTGCTCAGTCATATGTCGGTCAACGTGGTGGACCCACTCGTGTGTGTCGGTTATCGTCATCGCAGGCGACCACTCAACCAACCGGGCCTAGATTGATGACCGTTCCACTGGACACCAACTGCTATGGAGACCACCGTGTTGACTGCCACGAACCCGGCGACTGGTGAAGAACTTGACTCATATGAGACAGCAACCGAAAAAGAGGTACAGCGGGCATTGGCGACGGCAGTAGAGACGTTCGAATCATGGCAAAACCGACCGCTCCGCGACCGCGAGAAACTGTTGCACTCTGCCGCTGAAGTCCTTCGGGAAAACAGCCAACGCTACGCAACGCTGATGACACAGGAGATGGGCAAACCGCTCACCCAGTCCGAAGCTGAGATAGAAAAATGTGCCTGGGTCTGTGAACACTACGCCGAAAATGCACGGCAGTATCTTGATTCGTCGGCTCACCCGAGTCCACCGGGGACAGCTGTCGAGACGGTGTACGAACCGCTCGGCCCAGTCCTTGCGGTGATGCCGTGGAATTTTCCCTTCTGGCAAGTATTCCGGTTTGCCGCACCTGCGCTTGCTGCAGGAAATGTTGGCCTACTCAAACACGCCGAAAGCGTTCCCGGAAGTGCGCGTGCAGTCGCGGACGTCTTCGAAGAGGCAGGATTTCCGGAGGGTGCGTTTCAAACGCTGTTGCTTACGGTTGAGCAGGTCCATGACATGATTGCTGACGACCGCGTTGTCGCCGCAACCCTCACTGGGAGTGGGCCCGCAGGCAGTGCAGTCGCCGGAACCGCAGGGGCCGAGCTCAAACCAAGCGTGCTCGAACTCGGGGGGAGCGACCCGTTTATCGTCCTCGATGATGCTGATATCTCTGCGGCTGTTGAAACTGGCGCCTGGGCACGCTTGCTCAACAACGGCCAATCGTGTATCGCCGCCAAGCGGTTTATCCTCCACGACGCGATTGCCGATGAGTTCGTTGACCGATTTGTCGCCGAAGTCGAATCATACACGGTTGGTGACCCGATGGACCGTGAGACGGATATCGGCCCCCAATCCTCACAGGCTGCCCTTGAGATGCTTGATGAACAAGTAAACAAAACGGTCGACGCCGGAGCAACCGTCCTCACTGGTGGTGAACCACTCGAGATGGCCGGGGCATTCTACCCGCCGACAGTGCTGACTGACATTCCGGCAGGGTCACCGGCCGCCTGCGAGGAACTGTTTGGGCCAGTTGCTGCCATCTTCAGCGTCGACAGTGAGCGCGAAGCCATTGAACTGGCAAATGAGACGCGGTTTGGGCTCGGCGCAAGTATCTGGACGGAAGACAGAACCCGAGGGAGAACAATTGCCCGACAGATTGACGCAGGATGTGTCTATCTCAACCAACTCGTCAAGTCGGACCCACGAGTGCCGTTCGGTGGCATCAAAGACTCAGGCTATGGACGAGAGTTGGCAGGTGAGGGCATCCGAGAGTTCGTCAACAAAAAGACAGTGTGGGTTGAGTAAGCGAATCTGGTGTGACTATTACAACGAATCGACGAGTGCGGGCAAGGTCTCAGTGACATCAGCACGGAAATCATAGGTTGCACGGGATGAGAGTGGCGTCGATTCAAGATTGAAAATTGCAAGCGTTCCGCCAGCCCGCTGTGCGACACTCGGGAGCGATGCTGCAGGCTGGAGGGAAAGCGAGGAGCCGATGGCGAGAAACACATCGGCTTGCTGTGCGTGTTGTTGAGCCTGTTGGAGCGGTGCCTGGGGAAGCGGTTCGCCAAAGAGAATCACATCAGGCTTCAACACCCCCTCACAAGCCTCACAGTACGGTGGGAGTTCCCCTGCGTTAATTCGGTCGCGAACAGCGGCCATCGGCTGTCGACGACCACAGCTCTGACAGACCACACGCTGGCCGTTTCCGTGTAACTCGATAACCTCCTCAGAGCCTGCGTCACGGTGTAAGCCATCGATATTCTGCGTGATGACGGCATCGAGTACCCCTTCTGCCTCCATCATCGCAAGAGCAGTATGCGCGTCATTTGGAGCAATGTCACCGCCATAGACTGCCTCATGCATCTGGACACGAAGCTCCCAGAAGCCAGCGGGGTCGGCCTGAAACCGACTGTAGTGGAACTCGCTTGGGTCGAACTGGTCCCAGATTCCACCCTCGCTTCGAAAGTCCGGAATCCCCGACGCAGTACTTACCCCCGCACCAGTAAGCGCAACCACATGGTCGGCTGCTTTCACCTCCCCCGCAAGCGATGCTATCTTGTCCATGTGAGAACTATCCGTTCCCGGTCGAAAAAGGTCACGACCATATGTAAAGGAGATTAGTGTCAAATAAAAGATGGTAATTCGCAATTGTCGTTTGACCGATTACTGACTAAATGAATACGACAAGAAATTGGCTAATACGGTATTAGGACAGCAAGTTGAATTGTTGAAAACGTGCTAACGGTTTATGACCTGCACTCAGACTGGTGTCGTGCTGCCAGCGCCGGTCGCTCCCTCAAAGTTGTCTTTGTTCTGCAACAGGACAACAAAACAGCCGATGGCAATCAGCGTAAAGATAGCGCTGATTGTGAAGAACATGGCACCATCAGTTGCGAGGGTGACGACCCGTCGGAGTGCATCAACACCAAAGCCGATGAGGCCGAACTTCAATCCCCACTCTTCCATAGCAA
>PUNZ01000122.1 GCA_003551945.1 Halovenus sp.
GTGCTGTCAACACTCACAGAGCCATCCAACTGTGTCACGGTATCGTGCACAACGTCCATGCCGACGCCTCGTCCGCTTGTATCTGTTACTTCCTCCGCTGTGGAAAAGCCGGGATGGAATATCAGGTCATAAATCGCCGAATTGTCCATCATTTCGAGTTCCTCGGCGGGCCGTACACCCTTCTCGATAGCTGCCTGTTTGATAGTTTCTACGTCAAGACCTGCACCGTCATCTTGTACCTGAATGATGACGTGGTCGCGCTCGCGTGAGGCATGGAGGGTGATTTTCCCCTCGCGTGGCTTTCCGTTCGCAACCCGAGTCTCGGGCGGTTCAATGCCGTGGTCAAGCGAATTTCTGATGATATGCATCAGCGGGTCGGATATCTCAGTCAGGATTGTTCGGTCAAGTTCGATATCCTCACCTACAATCTCGAAGGTTACCTCCTTGTCCAGTTCTCGGGAGAGGTCACGGACCATCCGTGGGAACTTGCCGACGACCTTTTTGAGTGGAATTAACCGCATATCCATCACGGTATTTTGCAAACTGGCCGTTACTTTATCGAGTTCGTTGAGCGTATCAGCCGCCGAATCAACCCGTTCGTCTTCGACTGCGCGGCGGAGCTTGATTCGGCTGGTGACGAGCTGTTCGACCATCCCATGGAGGTCATCTAGTTGCTCAACATCGACGCGGACGGATTTAATCTCATCAGCACTGTGGTCATCAGCTGTCCGCTGTACGGCGGATTCCGATTCAGTCAGTTGGTCGGTAACATCCGTGATGACTGCGTCTTCTATTTTCCCAATCGATGCGAACTCGGCCTCGGCCTGTGAGCGGTCTTCCGCCTCGACAAAGACGCTAAAGGTTTCGGTATATTCGCCATCTTCGATAGCGCCTCTATCAGGGCTTGTTTCGAGCAGTTGGAACTCGGCTTCGACGGCATCAAGCGCAAGCATCGCATCGACGCCGGGCATCGATGACTCGCCGATATCGAGCACTGCGTGTATCAACTTCCCGTCAAGGTCGTCGGGGTCAAGAGCCAACTCACTGAAGTCGATATCGTCCTCCTCCCCAGCGCTCTCGGCAGCTACTGGTGTATCCGCAGCCTCCGTGCCTTCTTCGAGCACAGCTCTGAGTTCATCAACCATCTCACCCGTGGCGACGGATGCGTTCCCATCTTGTTCAATCTCGTTAACGATGGCTTCAATCTGGTCAACGCTGGCGAAAATCATATCCATGACCCCAGGGGTAACCTGCATGTTCCCTTCGCGCATCTCATCAAGCAGGTCTTCCATCGCGTGTGCGAGATTTGCACCTGCTTCGAAGCCCATTGCGCCAAAATTTCCTTTCAGCGTGTGTGCTGTTCGGAAGATTTGGTCCATCGCTTCCTTGTCGTCCGGGTCGGATTCGAGGGTGAGCAACGAGTTGTTCAGTTTTGTAATATCTTCCTTACTTTCGCCGATAAACGCATCGAGATACTGGTCTTCCATCTGTATTCACCTGAGTTCGCTCCGCGGACCCGCTGTGGGTCGTTCGGCCATTGTTGTCTGCTGTTTCATAGTATTAGTGTTCATCTCCCCGAAGGGCTGCCTGTGTGATGCCATCGGGAATATCGTCAATTGGCAGTACCGTATCGACATCACCTGTTTCGACAGCGCGCTTTGGCATTCCAAAGACGGCAGATGTGTTTTCATCCTGTGCAATCGTCTTTGCACCGACGGCTTTCAGCTCGGTAATTCCTGCGGCCCCGTCTTGTCCCATTCCGGTCAAGATGACGCCAATCATGGGGTCGGTAATCACGTTGGCAGCGCTTGCCATCGTCACATCTACTGCAGGACGGACGCTGTTGACCGGTGGGTCTTCGGTAAGCTTCACTCGCATCCGCCCACTGTGATAATTTGAGACGACGAGATGCTTTCCTCCTGGTGCGACAAGGGCCTCGCCACTTCCGATACGGTCACCGTCTGTTGCCTCTCGGACAGTGTATTCGCTTCGGGAATCTATCCGGGTGGCAAATCTGTTTGTGAAGCCCTCCGGCATATGCTGGACGATGAGGATTCGAAACTCCGCTGCAGCCGGGAGTTCGGAGAGCACTCGTTCGACCATCTTCGGACCACCGGTAGAGGAGCCGATAAGCAGGGTCGGATTGTCGACGAACTGGCGTGATGCCTGCGTCTCTGTTGAACGCTGCGGCACTTGCGATGTTTGTCCACCCACGTCCACAGCTGCAACGGAATGGACCATCTCTGCCAGTTGGTCTTTGAGCCGTGACATCTCCATCGACACTTCGCCGCCGGGCTTCGTGAAAAAATCTACCGCTCCGGCGTCAAGCGCCTGAAACGTCACGTCTGCGTTCTCATCCGTATGTGCTGAGAGCATCAACACCGGCGTCGGGTGGCGCTTCATGATTTGCTCAACGGCTTCGATTCCGTTCATTTCCGGCATCTCGACGTCCATCGTGACGACATCGGGGTCGTGTTCTTTGACAGCGTCGACAGCTTCGACTCCGTTTCGGGCCTGAGCGACAACGGTTATCCCACTCTCTTCAAGGATATCGCTAATGACGCTGCGCATGAAGTGTGAGTCATCAGCGACAACTGCTCGTGGTGTGGCTGTCGCCATCACGGACTCACCTGTGGGAAACGCCGCTCTCGGTTTGACCCCATACTCGTCATCTAGTCCGGCGACTCGGAAAATAAACGCTCCGACCCTGTAATCAAAAGTGATAGTCCGGAGGGCAGATTTAAGTCCTTTTGCGCAACAGCATCCATACGAGAATCACGTGACTGGACAGGATTCACAAACAGTGACTGAAATGAGCACGTCAACCGGCCAAGTACTTGAGTTTATACTCGGCGAAGAGACGTACTGCGTGAGCATCGATTATGTGACCGAAATCGTCGATATCAACGAACTAACCGCCGTTCCAAACTCCCCGCCACACGTCAAAGGCGTGATGAACCTGCGTGGAAAGACGACAACAATTGTTGACCCTGTCGTGGTCTTTGGTATCGAAGAGGAGTGTGACCCAAGCCGTATCATCGTCTTTGACTCCGACCTTGTGGAGACAGACATCGCTGTCGGCTGGCTGGTCGACCAGGTTAAACAGGTCGTTCGCGTTGATGAGGAAACTATCGACCGCTCGCCGGCACAGGATGAACAAGCAATTCGTGGTGTTATCAAACAGGAGGGTGGTGGATTTGTCATCTGGGTTGACCCTGGAGCAGTCCATTCATAACTCAACAGATGTCTCAGCAAACGGTTTATAATGGCTGCACGATAGTACCACACAGAGGACGGCACAGCTGCCGATTTGGGGACAGTATCAGCTATGGTTGAACTAACGCAAACAGGCATCGATGGCCTAGATGAGATACTCAATGGTGGAATAGTCAAAAACTCGACGACGCTCGTCAGTGGGAACCCTGGTGCGGGCAAGTCGGTTCTTTGCCTGCAATATATTTACAATGGGGTTGAGGAGTTCGATGAGAGCGGTATTTACCTGTCCTTCGAGGAAAACGCCGAAGACATCGCCCAAGCCGCCGAATCGCTTGGCTTCGAAAACTGGCGAGAACACGTTGAGAACGAGAAAATTAGCGTCTACGACAAGCAGGTCCTGCTTCGTGAGAATGACTTTAGCTCTTCGCTTGAGCTGTTGCTTGACGACCTTGGCGATGAACGATACGAACGACTGGTGCTTGACTCGCTAACGATGTTTCAGCTCTTTTTCGAAAGCGAACGAGAAAAGCGGACCTACTTGCTCAAATTCACCGATATTCTGAGCGATAACGGGTTGACTACGCTGATGACTAACGAGCAGGGGACCTCGTTCCCGGATTCAGATATTGGCCTTGAGAACTTCCTCACCGATGGAAATATCTTCTTGTTGCAAACACCGACCGAATCTGGCGTCAACCGATATGTCTGGGTAGCTAAAATGCGAAAGAAAAACATCAATACGGATATCTTCCCGATGGAAATCTCTGAGGGTGGGTTGACCATCCATGAAAACGCGAGCGCATTCTCACTGTTGAGTGAAAACAAGTCACCACTCTAACTGTTTGCGCTGTTATTGTTTTCAAAAACAGCGAATATGTCTGATAGAGCGCTTATATCCGCTGATTGGCAGCGATGACCTGTTGGGGAACCTACTCTTCACAAGCCCGATACTTTTATACTTCTCGTAGTTCATATTTTGATAACGGATGTCTACAGCGGATTTACTCGAGACGCTGGGGAACAAATACAGCGCCGAGATTCTGGATGCGACCGACGAACCGCGGTCGGCCCAGGAACTCAGCGAGGAACTCGAAATTCCGATTGCGACGTGCTATCGTCGTATTGAGGAGCTTACGGAGCACAATCTGCTTGAACTCCACGATAACGTCCTTTCTGATGACCGTCGCCGTATCAAGGTGTATCGGCGAAACGTGGATGCGGTTCGCGTGGAGTTTGGGGACTCGCTCGATGTGCATATCGAAGAGCGTACCGAAGTCACGAATACGCTCGATAAAGCCTGGCAGACTCTCTCGGAAGGGTAAGCGAACTTTTTGTCGCAGTCAGTCACGTCGCCGCGCTCGGTTCACGGTGTTCAATTCGCCGACGTGGTTCATGTTGATCGGAAACTCGTGCCCTCGCGTACGCGCGGTGTAGCTAAAACAAAATTGTCACAAAGACCTACTATCACCAACCGCTCTTTATCAAGACTGGTACTCGCGGTTCGTACCCGTGATCCGCGGGCTCATAAACGCTCTCTTTGCGTTATCAGTGACGAGAAAGACAGGAATGGATTTAAGAGAGGTGGGCAAGTATCTCAGCCTAGTGGCAGAAACAACCATCGCATTGTTGTATGCAGCGACGACGGTTATTTTCATCATCGCAGGATTGGTGATGGTGGGTATGGCGATCCGAGCCTATGTGGAGACGGAACAACCGGCAATGCTTCACCTCTCGCTTGGCTTTTCGTTCGCGGTAGCGGGAGCCGCAGCGACGATGATTAGCGCCTTCCTCTGGAATTTTGAGGGTGCAGCGGTCTTGTTACTGGTGAAAAGCGGCTTCTTTACGATTGGATTCATATTCATCATCTACAGTATCCTAGCGTACCGGTAGCTCGGTACTGAGTTGGTTTTGATGGAGTAATTCTTGGCTGTCGAAGCTAACCTGCTTACGAAGGGCTAATTTGACTGTTATAGAGTCTAAGTTGTGCGTTTGTGCTGTCTCAGACGTTATACGTCAGAGGTACATAGCAACCTCTTGCAATCCGCGCGCCAGAATCTTGTGCGCGCACCCCGCGCGCAGGGGCTGTTTTCTTGGTTTCTGTGCAGCTTGATTATCAACGAAGATAACGGGCTCTCTAATCCAATTTCGCTCATATTAGTGGCAGAATATTTATATTTATCTCTTAAAGCTACGCAATGAACGTTCTAACGTCCATTTTCACTCTTGAGGGTGACACGCTGACTCACTGTTCACGAACTGTTCAACCGTTTTTATCGTTATCAGGAAAGATTATTTGGGGGTTATGCTTATATAGGTACTACCGTAAGTTGCAACTAAGCCCGAGCGGACACCGCTTGGGCGGAACACATCTATGGAACGGAACAACGACGCAGGAAATCGCGGTCAAGTTGGAATTGGCACACTCATCGTATTCATTGCGATGGTGCTGGTCGCAGCGATTGCGGCCGGTGTGCTCATCAACACCGCAGGTTTCCTCCAGACGCAGGCGGAGGACACAGGAACGGAAAGTACAGCGCAGGTTGCGGACGCACTCAACGTGATTACTGAAGTTGGTGAAGTTGGTAACGAAGACAACGATAGTATCGCAAACGTAAGTATGGGTGTCCAGCCCGCGGCAGGAGCTGGTGATATTAATTTAGCAGACTTAACGATACAATACCTCAGCGATAATACCTTCGAGGAATTAACCGTCGGTAACGATACGACTGATAGCGACGAGTTTGCCTCTGGAGACTCTGAACCTGGTGATATTAGTGCAAGTGCCACGGATAGTGATCAAGCATCATATGAACTGAGCGTTTTAACGGCTGAGAATGATGATGACGTTGTGATGACTGACAGCGCTGACCGATACACAATCGACATTCCACTCAATGAATCTAACCAGGGCGATCTAGAATCCCTCGAGGAGGGTGAAGATGTCCAAGTGACGATTACGACTGCGTCTGGTTCACAGACAGTCGCATTCTTGCAAGTACCTGACTCGCTTGTCGGGTTCGATGCAGGCGACAGAGTCAACCTCTAACCAGTTCGCTGCCGCAGACAGCGACTTGGTTTTTTTGTGGAATACCACACTTTTTATTGAAATTCTCTCGGTAGTGACCTCAATGTGTAATAACACAGGTCTTGTTGCTTCATACGATAAACTGACCCTTTTAGCATTAAATCCCTACAAAACGTTGTGCTATCGACAATGATAACCAACCGTACACATTTAAATCAACTTCCTCCGTACTTTTACATATGTCATACACCAGTGGAGGCAATGCTTTCCGCTGGTAGTGTATGCACTCCTCCAAGTGCATTCCGACAAGCACCCTGCACAGCGCCGTGTCACAAGCTATGGAACGACCCACGCGGAGTAAGCCGGTAAGCCACTCTCACAGCAGCAACTGTGCCGGTAGTGTTGAGACTGAGCATCAAACCCGGGCACAGGTTGGAATCGGCACACTCATCGTATTTATTGCGATGGTCCTAGTTGCCGCCATCGCTGCTGGCGTTCTCATCAGCACTGCAGGCGTGTTACAAACGCAGGCAGAGGATACAGGCACGGAAAGTACAGCACAGGTTGCGGATGCGCTAATTGTAAGTACCGAAACGGGCGAGGTTGGTGATAATAATGTTACTGACGTTCATCTCGGTGTCCAGCCTGCTGCAGGTGCACAAGAAATCAACCTTGCTGGATTGACGATGCAATTTGTTGGTGATCAAAGCTTTGAACAAGTTACCATTGGTGACGATAGCGAAACGAATACGACGGCAACAGGTGATACTGATCCCAACGATATCGAACTGAATGACGACCCAGTTGGCTCGTTTCTTGTGGAACCAATTTCGGTTGAGACTGATACAGATGTCGTGATGACTGATGGTTCCGACCGGTATGAACTCATTATTCCGCTTGGGGAGGGTTCGGATGCATTCAACACGAGCACTGATGACCAAGGGGAGTTACAGCCGCTTGAAGAGGGCGAGACGGTCCAGATAACAATTACGACTGATGTTGGCTCACAGACAGCCACTTTCTTACAAGTTCCAGACTCGTTGGTCGGCAACGAAGAAGGCGAGACCATCAACCTTTGAGGGCGGGAATAGACTCCTCATTCTTTGATTGGTCCTGACGAAGGCGATGTCGTTGATTTGTACTAGGTTAACTCTAACCTTCATAGGCTCGCCGAGAGAGGTTTTGATATGCACGACGTGTACGAAAACACCGTCAGGTTCGAGGAAACTGACGCACAGGGAATCGTCTTCTACGGCAACTACGTCACCTATCAGGATGAGGCAATTACCGCATTCATAGGGGAACTCGGCTACGACCTTGATGACCTCCGTTCGTGGGGCTGGCAGCCACAGGTTGTTGGCCTTGATTTGAACTACCGCGAATCGGCAACCTTTCACGATGAACTGGTTAACGCTGTTGAAGTCCGTACAATCGGGGAGACAAGCGTCGAGTACGGCTACGAATGCCGACGAAAAGCCGACGATGCGATACTCGTTGATGGTACTGTCACACACGTCATTCTGGGACCGGACAACTCACCGATTCGAGTTCCAGAGGTGTTTCGGGAGGCAGTGGACGCGATAGACTCCTGATTCGTTGCTTCCTTGCTGTCGCCCTCCTCTCATCGCGCTCAGGTGCCCTGTAGTAAGAATACGATCTGGATTGCTTTTCTCAGTCCGTATAATTCACGTTGAGGTAACTCCCACCTGCGAGTACAACAACCCCCAAGTCAATCCAGCCCTATTCTCCGATAGGATGGGAGCAGACGACGGCGAGACCACGCTAGCCGTTGACGATGCGTTCGCCGATGAGGCTGTCGACGACCGCGAGGTCTTGGCACTCCTCGACCCAGTCGTGCAAGAATGGTGGGTCGAGCAGTTCGGTGAGTTCGTCCCAGA
>PUNZ01000157.1 GCA_003551945.1 Halovenus sp.
ACGGACCAGTATACGAAGCTATCAACGCGTGAATCATTCGAATATACGTTCGAACACGAGGGCAGATACGATTATTACTGTGTGCCACACATCGAAGCGGATATGATTGGCGCAATTATCGTCGAAGAAAGTTAGCTACGCCTTCGAAAACCGCTCTTTTATTCGTTCTCTCACCACAAGCAGACACGGCAAGACGGTCACACAGGCGAAGAAGGCAAACACGATTGCCGTTCCTGTCACGATACCAAAGCGCTGGAGCGGCGGTGCAAGCGATAGCGCAAGGACACCAAAGGCTGCTGCTGTTGTCCCAGCGCTTGCCAGTAACGCACCACCAGTTCCGGTGATGGAGGCTTCCAATGCGTCATCAAGATTCTCGTGACGCTCACGCTCGTCAATGAACCGCTCGCCAGCGTGAATACTGTAATCAACGCCCAGCCCGATTGCAAGGCTTGTGATGACCGCAGTTTCGCTATTGAATGGGATATCGAGTATCGCCATTGCCCCAATCAACCAGGCAAGTGCAGCCACGACCGGTGCAATGACAATCGCGCCCAGTTCCGGCGAACGGTATTTCGAGTAGAACAAGAGTGTCAAAAAGAGCAAGATGACGACGAGCGTGATGCTGAACGCCTCAACGAGATTGTCAAGCAGCGCATCCTGTAGAACAGACTCAGTGACAGGTGCACCAGTTGCGACAGCCGTTATCGCTGGCGCATTCGTCTGGATGCGGTCAGCTAATGCTGCTGTATCCTCCGTAATCGTCTGGGCTGATTCGGCACTTCTGACACTGATGATGAGTCTTGCTGACGTGATTTCCCCATCGTCATCTCTGCTGAGCACTTCATTTGCGGCGTCCTCATCGATATCGAAAAGAAGCTCATACACCGCCGCAACGTCGTCATCCGGTAATCCGTTACCAGTCGTATCTCGGTCAGCAATCGCCTCGGCAAGCTCATCGTCTTCCTCAGCGACCTCACGCAAGACGGTATGTGGGCCGTCAATAGCGGCTGTGCCATCAGGTCGAAGCGCAATCGAGCTGTTCTCCTCGATATCGCTGGTTGCGTCATCGATAGCAGGCAGAACATCACCGTCGGTAACGTCTCCTCGTATCAGTATTTGCGACTCCGAATCACCACCCTGCAACTGGAAGTTGTTGCTCAGATACTCGAAATCATCGCTAATCGTGTACGAACCGGGTTGTAACGGACCGGGGAGGTTACTCGTCCACTCCGGTGGGTCCTGTGGCAAGAAATCAGCCTCGTTGAACTCCGTATCAATTGTTGTTGCGCCATATGCACCACCAGTCGCAAGCAAGAAGGCAACGAGGATGACTGCCAGTGGTGCGCGTGAAGCAAAGCTTGCAACCCCGGAAAGGAGTCGATTTGCTACACCTTCGCCGACGCCAAAGGCCGGTTTCTTTCGACTTCGCCCGAGTCGCCCTTCAATGAAGGTATCAATCTCGACTTTGAGCGCTGGAATGAGCGCGCCAAAAATGACGAAGGTTGCTAAGATACCACCAGCGCTGAGCACGGCGAAATCCTGAATCGCCGGAAGCGGACTGACGATGTTCGAGAGGAAGCCGACACCAGTCGAGAAGGTCGCCGCAGCAATCGCCAGAATGACGCTCGCAAGGCCAACAGTCATCGCCGCTCGGATACGGAACTCGGGCGAAATGTTAGTAGTTGGATCACCACCCGTCGCTGCATCTCTCATCTCCGAATCGATGGCATCTGATTCTTTTTGTTGTACATCTAATCGACCGTAGCCTGCTTCGCGATAGCGCATGACGACGTGCAACGCATAGTCGATACTCAGCCCGATGAGCAAGAACGGCACGGCGATGAGGATAACGTTCATCGGGATTTCGAGCCAGCCCATAATCCCGGCCATCCAAATCAAGACCGCAACAATCCCTGCGAACGCGAGCAGGATGTCAATGATATCACGGTAGGCAATCCCGAGCACGAGCAAAATCATCACGAACGCAAAGGGCGTAATGATAGCAAAACTGTCGCCAGTTGCCTGGCTGGATGCCTCGTTGCTAATTCCCTGCCCGAACATGAAGGCATCGTCAAAATAGGTGTCCAGAATCTGGTTTATTTCGACCTGTGCGTCGTAAGCGGCTTCAGGGTCTTCATCCTCGCCGCTCTCGTCAACCTGCAACAGCAGGGTCAGACGGGCATCGGAGGTCGTCTCACCGGGCTCGTAGTCCGTTGGAAGGAACTGATACGGGTCCTCACCACCCGGTAACTCTGCATCGGGGTCAAGCACCGATTCGAGTAACTGCGCAAACTCTTCTTCCGAGAGTGAATTGAGCGCTTCGCGCTGGTCAGCGATCGACGGCTCACCCTCAGGTGGTGGACCATCCCCTGCCTCAGCCTGGAAATACGCGGCCGTCCCGAGCACATTTTCGAGGCCAATGAACCCGTTACCGTCGAGCGTCTCAGCAAGTTCATCGTCCTCGCGTACCTCTAATTGAAAATCAAGGCCGGCCACAAGCGACTCCTGCGTTAGGACATTGCCACCCTCCTCTCGGACGACGATTTGTGAGATGACTCCCTCCTGTTGTGCGTAGTTCTCAGCAATAAAATCGCTTGCTTCGGTCTCCGGGGAATCGATCTCGAACTCACCAAGACCTGCATCCTCGGTATCGTCCATCGCCACGCCAGCACCAACGAGGACGGTCAACAAGAGGATGCCAACGATGACGAGTTTGCTCCGCGACGCAACGAAATTCGCGTACCTGCTTGCAATCTTTCCGGCCATTAGCCAACCACTTCCGCTTCGACGACATCACTGTTCATAGTAACATACTCACAGCCTTTAACGAATAAGGCTTCGACCGATACTTGTGGCGAAAAATGTCGACAATAAGGGGACGCCAGCGTTATTCGTAGATAAGGAGCGTTGCGTGTTCGCTTTCGATGACAGTAACCTCTTCGCCAGACTCTGCTTGGTGTTCTTCCACGATATCAACTGCCTCGCCAGCAATGGTAACAGTCTCGTCGGCAAGTTCAACGGTAATTTCGCCGCTTGCCTGCTGTTGTTTGACCGTTTCAGGGGCCATCTGTGAGAGCGCACCGATAACTGCACCTGCTTGGTCGCGGAACTCCGGTCCGATAATTGAGTGGTCCGGGTCGACATCCACAGGCACGAGTTCGACGTTCGGCTCGCCCTCTTTGAACTGAACCGGTGCATTTGTCGCCTCGCTCACATCGTAGGTATCGATTGCCCCCTCTGGAGCGGTGTCAGGATACACTTCAACGCGGTCAAGTTCCGCGTTGAGGGCCATTCCTTCGTCGGATTTCCAGCCACGAATGGTTGAGGCAACGTCTGCTATCAGGTCGCCTGCCTGTTCAGCGTCCGTATCGTCAAGTTCGATGGCAGGCCAGTCGCTTTCGTGGACGCTCCCTTCAGTGCCAGGGAGAGCGTTCCATGCCTCCTCGGTGAGAAACGGTGCAAACGGCGACAGCATACGAAGCGAGGCAGACAGACTCTCAAACAGTGCCTGTTTTGCCGCATCGCGCTCGCCTGGTCGACCCTCGTAAAGTCGTCCTTTGATGAGTTCGAGATAATCGTCGGCAAGGTCGTGCCAGACGAACGCTCGGATTTTTCGGAGCGCAGCATCAAACCGGTAGTTTGCCATATCTTCGTCAACCTCTGTGGCAACGCGAGCGCATTTCGAGAGTATCCAGCGGTCGACATCGCGGTACGCTGGGTCGGGAAGTGGTTCGCGGTCATCAGCAAGATGCTGTGATGCAAACCGGGTGATGTTCCACACTTTCGTCTGGAACCGGGATGCGGATTTGACTTCCTTCCACTGGAACTGAATGTCGCTACCGGGTTGTCCACCGAGTGCCATCGCCTGCCGGAATGCATCCGCGGAGTGCTCCTCGACAACTTCCTCGGGTTGGACGAAGTTATCCCGTGATTTGGACATCTTGTTGCCGTCATCGCCGAAGACCATCCCGTTGATAAGGATATCCTCCCATGGAATCTGGTCTTCAAGCGCCGCTGTTCGGAGTAGCGTGTAAAATGCCCATGTTCGAATGATATCATGCCCTTGTGGGCGGAGGGACGTTGGCGTGAACGACTGCTCCGGCCAGTCTCTGACCATGAGCGGGGAGATGGATGAATCCATCCACGTGTCCATCACGTCTGGTTCACCCTCCCAGTTGTCGCCACCACACTCAGGACAGGCATCAATTGCTGGGTCACCCTGTGTGGGCTCAACGGGAAGTTCGTCTTCCTCAGCGATATGAGCGTATCCACAGTCCTGACAGAACCACGCCGGAATTGGGGTTGCAAAGACCCGTTGACGGGAGATAACCCAGTCCCACTCCATCCCTTCCGTCCAATCTTCGAGACGACCGTACATGTGCTCGGGAACCCACTCAACCTCTTTGGCAGTTTCGAGGATTTCGTCCTGGTCGACAGTGACGAACCACTGCTCTTTGGAGAGAATTTCGATCGGGGTATCACAGCGCCAACACTGCCCGACGTTCTGTTCAGTCGGTTCACTGTCGGTGAGATAGCCTGCTTCATCAAGGTCCTCGACGATGGTTGCTTTTGCGTCGTCGATTGTGAGGCCTTCATACTCGCCGACATCGCCAGTGAGTCGTCCGTCTTCGGAAAAGACCATCCGGAGGTCGAGGTCATATTCGGCCCACCAGGTGACGTCCTGTTTGTCTCCGAACGTACAAATCATCACGGCGCCGGTTCCGAAGTCGCCATCAACCTCGTCATCGCTGATGAGTTCGATTTCGTGCCCAAAAAGCGGGACTTCGAACGTGTCCCCAATCCGGTCAGCGTATCGCTCATCATCGGGGTCGACGGCCATCGAGACACACGCCGCAAGCAGTTCTGGTCGGGTCGTGGCAATTTCGATATCGTCGTTGTCGACGCCTGGGAACGTCACGTAATAGAGGGTTCCTTCGATTCCTTCCTCAGTTTCAACTTCTGCATCAGCGATTGCGGTTTCACAGCGTGGACACCAGTTCACCGGGTGCTCGTCTCGGTAAACGTAGTCATCCTCGGCCATTCGGACAAATGACCGCTGGGTTTCTCCCCAGTATTCGGGGTCCATCGTCTGGTACTCGTGGTTCCAGTCGATGGAAAAGCCGAGCGTATTCATCGTGTCTTTCATCGCTCCAATCTGGGATTCCGTGTGCTCGATACAGAGATCACGGAACTCTCCCCGAGGGACGTCAGTGCGGTGAATGCCTTCGTTTTCTTCGACTTTCACTTCCGTCGGCAATCCATGACAGTCCCAGCCCTGGGGGAATAAGACGTCATCGCCAACAAGTCGGTGATAGCGGGCGGCAAAGTCCATGTAACACCAGCCAAGGGCGTTTCCGATGTGGAGATTGCCAGTTGGATACGGTGGCGGTGTGTCGATGACGTACTCCGTATCGGAGTCACCGTCGTATGTATAGATATCCTGGTCTTGCCACTGTTCTCGCCACTGCGGTTCCACAGCATCCGGGTCGTAGGTATCGGGTATTTCGGACATAGCTCGTTTCATCACGTTCGTCAGGTGCGCTGGTCAGTTCTCGATTCGGTGTTGGTTCCGGAAAGACCACAACAGTGTCGGATTGGTGGGTCGAAAAGACAGGTCAGTCGGTCAAGATGACCGACGTACTACCGACGAACGTACCATATCTGAGGCGTAGACGGTGACTCGTATAAGTTTTCGTTTTTCCGAGAGCACAACAGAACCACGGAAAAGCCAGAACAAGCCGCTTAAATCATCAGCTGAACATCCGACTCGCTCATATGCTGGAGTGCAGTCGCCGCACCGACGCCGGTCGTCACACCCTCATAGAAGTCAGCTTCATCGTAATCCATCAACTCAATCGTCATCTGACAAGCTTGGAGTTCGACGCCAAGGTCAAGCGAGAGGTCGACTAATTCCTCGATAGTTGCTGTATCGTTGTCCGCAATCCGTTTGTTCATCATCCGAGTCGTCATCCGGTCCATTCCCGGGAGCGCCCCGACAATGTTTGGAACGGGCATGTTTGGGTTGCCGACTGAACTTAATTTGAGATTTCGTGAGTTTTCCTCGTGTAGAATATCAAGTCCCCAGAAGGTATGGAACACGACGACTTCCCAGTCAAAGGCGGCCGCTGTCGTGGCAAGGATAAGTGGCGGGTAAGCCATATCGAGCGTTCCCTTCGTGGCGATGATAGTCATCTTCTTCTGACCGTCATCTCCAGCAGCCGCCATAGCGTCCTCAAGCTCCTGTAACTCTGCAACAGTGGCTTCTAGTTCTTCGATGCGTGCACGGAGTTCATCCTCTGTCGTCTCCGTCTCGCTGGCCTGTTCACCGTCGATATCATCGCCTGTTTGTTGTGAGTCGGTGCTCATACTATCCCGTTTTTTCGACGTAGTGTTTGTACACGTCGTCACCCTCGGTTTGTTCGCGGAGTTCAACCCCATCCGTTCCCTCCGCCCACCCGCGGATATCACTCATGCTCCCGGAATCCGTGGCAATAACTTCAAGAATATCGCCTTGGTCAAGCTCGTCAATTGCCTGTTTTGTTTTCACAACGGGAATCGGACACGATACTCCGGTCACATCCAACGTCTCTGTAATGTCGAGTTCGGTTGTCATGGTTGAATACTGCCCTTATATTGGACTTGTTTTACAATATTGGTCGAAGGGGATAAAAATCCATCGGTACCCCACATATAAAAATAACTCAAATACCACGGGAGCGTGTTTATTGACAACCTAAAATAACGCTGTAAATTGAAAGAGCAGATACCACCGACACCACCACAATATTGTGTGTAGTGTGAAATACCATAACAACAATTAAGTGGCTAGAGCACTGAGATGGGACCAGACATGAACCCTGAAGACTTTCCAACACCTGACGTTCCGGTCAGTTCACTCACACCAGAGGAGCTCAAGGCGCAGATTGACAGCGGTCAGCCAGTGACTATCCTTGATGCCAGGATGGGGAGTGACTACGAAGAATGGCGAATTGATGGTGAGAACGTCACCTCAATCAACATTCCGTATTACGAGTTTCTCGACGACGAAATCAGTGAGGAGGTGTTGAATCAACTCCCCGACGACACAGCCTTTACCGTTCTGTGTGCAAAAGGCGGTGCAAGTGAGTTCGTCGCGGGGTCACTCATCAAGGAAGGGTACGACGTCAACCATCTCGAAGAAGGGATGAATGGGTGGGCAAAGATTTACGAGGCCGTCGAGATTACGCGGTACGACGGCCCAGGCACCGTCCTGCAGTATCAACGACCGTCCAGTGGGTGTCTGGGATATTTCATCTACGATGATGGCGAAGCGGCAGTCATTGACCCACTTCGGGCGTTCACGGACCGATATCTCGATGACGCTTCCGAACTCGGCGTCGAACTCCGCTACGCAATTGATACCCACATTCACGCAGACCACATCTCTGGTGTCCGAAATCTCGTTGCCGCTGGTGTCGAAGGTGTCATCCCCAAGCCAGCAGTGGACCGCGGTGTCACATACGCAGATGAAATGACACAAGCAACAGATGGTGATACGTTCGAGGTTGGGAACGTCACTATCGAAACGGTCTACACGCCAGGACACACCTCGGGAATGACCTCGTATCTCATCGGCGATTCCCTGTTGACAACTGGTGATGGATTGTTCATCGAGAGCGTTGCCCGCCCGGACCTCGAAGAGGGTGATGACGGCGCACCGGAAGCAGCACAGCAACTGTATCAGTCCCTACAAGAGCGGGTGCTGACACTTCCGGGTGAGACACTCATTGGTGGGGCCCACTACAGTGACTCGGCCGTGCCTGCGGAGGATGGAACGTATACCGCACCAATCGATGAGCTAGTCGAGCGAATGGATGCACTACACCTTGAGGAATCGGAGTTTGTCGATGTCATCCTCTCGAATATGCCGCCTCGGCCAGCGAATTACGAGGAGATTATCGCAACCAATCTCGGTCAGCAAGAGACAGATGACGAGGAGGCGTTCGAACTTGAGCTCGGCCCGAACAACTGTGCAGCCAGTCAAGAATCACTCGCAGGGGACTAACTACGCACATAACCCAGTATGGTAACTGAATTTATTGACCCGGCGGTATACGAGACGCTGTTTCCCGAAGGGATAACGCGCTATGCCGTCGGCGGGTTGTTTGTCGGTCTTGGCGCAGCGGTTATCTATTTCGGGACAGGGATTATCGCTGGTGCTAGTACCTTCCTTGAATCGACGTTATCGTACGTCTCTGACCAGTCACGCTTCCAGCGCTACCGGTATGACCGTGATTGGCGAATTGTCTTTACCGTCGGCATAATCATTGGTGCCGCAATCTACGGAGTGTTCTGGCAAGGCGAACTCTGGACCACAGAGGTCCAGCCAGCACGGTTACTCCTTGGTGGCTTGCTCGTCGGTATTGGCACCCGCATCGGGAAAGGATGCACCTCTGGCCATGGTGTCTGTGGCGTTGGCTCCGCTTCGAAAACCTCGCTCGTCGGAGTCATGACGTTTCTGCTCGTCGCAATCGGCACAGCCCAGCTCGTGATGGCAGCGGGGGTAAACCCATGAGTGGACCCGATTCACAAGCACAGAGTCCGCTATTTCTGCCGCTTGTGTTAGGTGGTGGTATCCTGTTTGGCTTTGGACTCGGATACAGTCATATGGCACGGCCGGAAGTGGTCCTTGATTTCCTCCAGTTCACTGACTTTGGATTGCTCTTTGTGATGTTTGGTGCCGCCATCGTCACCGGGCTAAGTTTTGCACTCATTCCACGCCTCCGTTCATCGGCCCCACTAACAGGGCAAGAGTATACACGCCGGCTCAAATCCTTCGATAAAAACGTCCTCATCGGCGGTGCGATATTCGGTGTCGGCTGGGGGTTGTCGGGTATCTGCCCCGGTGCAGCCTATGCCAGCCTTGGTATCGGGAACATTACGATTCTCTGGGCCATCGTCGGTATGTTCGCCGGCGCATACGTACAGGGTGTCTGGCGGAGTTCGTAGGGTGTGTTATTGCGGTGGGACAAGCATCACGTTCCCTGTTGCCTGAGAAACGATATCCTCCGAGACACTTCCGAGCAGCAACCGGCGCAATCGGCTGTGCCCGCGGCTCCCGAGGAGTATCGTTGTTGGATTATACGCTTTTTCTGCGGCGAGAATTTCCGTTGCCGGGTCGCCACGTCGGACGTCGATTGCTGTCTCGATATTCCACTCTTCGAGGTTGCTGGCAAGCTCCTCCAGCTGTTCCCGTGGCCCATCATCCGAGACGACTGGGTCCTTTGGCGTCTTAACGTGAACGAGCGTCGCCTCCTGTGTGGCATGTCGAAGGTAGGAAAACGCCTCGAAGGCGCGCTCAGCGTTTTCCGAAAAGTCAGTCGCGTACATCATCCGCTGGAACAGATGTTTCCGAACGACTTTCGGCTCTTCTGTCGCCCGTTCGATACGGTTAACCAGCAACGGCTTCACCGTTGTCCGGGCTAAATTTCGTGTCGTCGAGCCAATCAACCGGTTCTCCAGTGGACTTTTACCACGTGACCCAACAATCGTCAGACTTGCGCCGACAGTTTCTGCAATACCATTGATTCGTCGGTGTGGCGTTCCACGAACGACGTGTGACTCAACCTCGAACCCTTCGGATTCGAGTACCGTTCGATACCGATTCAGCCCGCGTCGCCGTCGCTTTTCGAAATCAATCCCAGGCATCCCAGAGTGGACATTTGCCGGGACAACGGTGACGAGATGTATCTCGTTGATTCCGATACGCCCAAGACATTTGAGACAGGTCTCCGTCTCAATAGCTGCCTCGCTGGCCGCCGACAAATCAGTCGCAAGCACCGCTTTCATGGGTGTGATACGACCGCGAAGGTTAATATTGTTTGGTTTAGCCAATACTCAACGAAGGAATCTGTATTGAAACAAATTCAACACAGCTGTTTCGCTCTCTCGACCGCCAGTAATTTAGCATGGTAGCCCGAGATACTGATATGAGCGAGTTAACTGCAACGCTGCAGACCAGTCACGGTGATATCGAAGTTGAACTGTACGATGAGCGCGCACCAAACACCGTCGAGAACTTTGTCGGGTTAGCAACGGGCGAAAAAGAGTGGGAAGACCCCGAGACGGGAGAGACAATGGATGACCCGCTCTATGAGGATGTCCAGTTCCACCGTATCATTGATGGGTTCATGATTCAGGGCGGTGACCCGACCGGCACAGGCCGCGGTGGCCCAGGATATACGTTCGATGATGAGTTCCATGACGACCTGACACATGATGGGCCAGGCGTCCTCTCGATGGCAAACCGCGGGCCAAACACCAACGGCTCACAGTTTTTCATCACCCTTGATGCACAACCACACCTCGACGGAAAACACGCTGTCTTCGGGAAAGTCATCGACGGAATGGACGTTGTCGAAGAGATTGGTTCAGTTGAGACCGGCCCACAGGACCAGCCAAAAGAAAATGTGGTGCTTGAGTCAGTCGAAGTACACGAATAAGACGACCACCGGTTTGATTACTCGTCGTCGTCAACAGCAGATATGACCGAGACGGAAGAAATTGACCTAGGAAAGGAGGAGCCTGCACACCTTATCAACCAGAATGGGCTCTCACAACTGTTTGCAAATCGCGTTCGCGCTCGGTTCATCGTCACTCTGTTTTATGCCGATGAGCCGCTGACAATTGCTGAAATCGCAAACGCAGTCGGAATGACCCAAACGGTGACCCACCAAGCAAAGCAACAGTTACAGAAATTCGATATTTTGGAAGTAACGACTCGAGAAGACGGAAAAGAGGTGTTTCATCTTCGTGAAGACGACGAACTAGTCACTCACCTGCGGACTGTCGCAGAACTCGCAACCGAACGATTTTACGAGTAGTTACTCGATGTGAATCGTCGTTTCGTCGTAGAGGCCGCGTTCTTTTGGTTCAGGGACAGCAACCTGTGCACTGATACGGTACTCGCCACAATCGGCCGGTTCCCACTTCTTGTCCGAAACCTTGAACATCTGGCTCCACGTTCGGCGAAACTGTTTTCGCTCGCCTCGACCGAACCGAAACTGGCCGGCATCGGTGGACTCTGATTGCGGAATACGAGAGGCTTCCTCCAGATCGTTCACCGCCCACGACCACACAACCTGTGACGTTGTTGGAAGCGAGACGGGAAACGGAAACGCGTTTCGTATCTGTATATCGATCGGTACCGGTTCATCCTGCTCGTACACCTGTTTCGGTGTCGAAATCGAAACCGAAATCCCACGGTATCGAAGGCGTTTTGGAACAAACAGGTTGCTCAGGGTCATCGCTGGCAACGTCCGAGATGCTTGGGGCTTTGCCCGTTCTTCGGGTTCACTCGGACGGAATGGGTCCTCGTCATCCCGGTCAAGCGCTTCAGACTCGTAGATCCGGCGCATTGTGCAGACCTAGACGTGAACGGACAAAACGCTCACGGCCGGACTTCCGGTTCGATAGAGCCATCGTCGTACCGTGAATCATACAGATGACACGCTGCCCTCCCGTGTTCGATCTGTTGCAGTTCCGGTTCGTGAACGGAACATGGCGAGACAAACGCCTCTGACAGAATCTCCTCTGCCGCCTCAAAGTCATGCTCTTCAAGGTGAGAAAGTGCCTCAGAGAGAATATCCTCCGCCTGAGGGTCACTCAACGGTTGGGGGATGTTAAACAGGTCACGTAAGGCCGCATCCATCCCCTGGGAGTCCGAGTCAGCGGCTATTTTGTCCAGGGATAGCTCTCTGTCCACGATTCGAAGCCTGAGGTCAAGAAGCGAGCGCCACTCGGTTTGTTCAAACGCAAAATCCTTCGGCGGGATAACTCGAGGGCACCGTGTATGGAACGAACAGCCACTCGGTGGGTCAATCGGCGACGGAACAGTTCCCTCCAACAGAATCCGGTCAGGTTCCCATTTAGGGTCCGGTTCAGGAATAGCAGAGAGCAGTGCCTCGGTGTATGGGTGCTGTGGTGGCGAGAATAACTCCTCGGGAGTCCCAACTTCCACAATCTTTCCGAGATACATCACAGCAATCCGGTCTGCAATATGCTCGACCACGGAGAGGTCGTGAGCGATAAATAGGTACGAAATACCGAATTCATTCTGCAAGTCTTCGAGCAGGTTGAGAATCTGGGCCTGAACCGAGACGTCAAGCGCACTCACTGGCTCATCACAGACGATAAAGTCCGGTTCAACTGCAAGGGCTCTCGCAATACCAATACGCTGGAGTTGGCCGCCTGAGAACTCGTGTGGATAGCGGTTCGCGTGAGAGGCGTTGAGACCGACTCGGTCAAGCAACTCTTTGATTTTTTTATCGCGACGCTGTTTGTCATCTACGATGTCGTGGATATCGAGCGCTTCGCCGATGATATCACTGATAGTCAGTCGTGGGTTAAGACTGGACTGTGGATTCTGGAAAATAAGCTGCACGTCCTGTCGAAGGTCACGGAGTTCGCTACTCGACAGTTCCGTGATGTCCGTCCCACGATAGTAGACGCTTCCCTCCGTTGCCTCCTGCAACTGGAGCAGGGTTCGGCCGACTGAGCTTTTTCCACACCCCGATTCACCGACCAGTCCGAGTGTTTCGCCCTCCTGAATTTCAAGCGACACACCATCAACTGCTTTCACCCAGCTCCGCCGTCCTAGCAGCCTATCGATGAAATCAGTTTCCGACTCGTAATATTTTTTCAACCCTTCCGCACGAACCAGTGGCTCTGAGTCACTCATCTGTAACACCTCCGTCAGCCTCCATTGATGTTTCCTCCCTAACGGTGACCGTGTAATCAAGCCCTTTTTGCAGATCACCAGTATGTTCTAGACAGGCGGCGGTCTGTTGGTCACTCGCTACTTCTTCTAATTCAACCCCAGTCTCAACATCAACCAGTGGTGGCTCCATTCTCGTACAGACCTCCTCGGCATACGGGCACCGTGGATGGAAGTTACAACCTGGCGGATTTTCGATGAGGTCGGGCATCCGTCCGGGAATTGTCTGCAGCCGGTCGCGGTTATCACCGATTCGTGGAATGGAACTCATTAACCCAACCGTGTAGGGATGCTGTGGGTTGTAATACAGGTCCTCAACTGTCGCCATCTCAACCGGGTGGCCTGCGTACATCACCATCACACGCTCACAGAACTCCGCGACAACGCCAAGGTCATGGGTAATAAGCTGGATAGCGGTATCTGTCTCCGTACAGATATCCTCAAGCAGTGAAAGAATCTGCGCCTCGATGGTAACATCGAGTGCAGTGGTTGGCTCGTCTGCAATAATCAAGTCAGGATCACACGAGAGTGCCATGGCGATGACGGCTCGCTGTTGCATCCCACCTGAAAACTGGTGTGGATAGTCCGTATACCGTTGTGGTGCATCCGGAATACCAACCGATTCCAGCTTTTCTATTGCGCGTTCTTTCGCGGCCTCTTCATTCAGACCAAGGTGGACACGGATTGCCTCCGAGATCTGCTCACCGACAGTATATGCAGGATTAAGCGCCGTCTCCGCATCCTGGAAAATCATCGCAATCTCGTTTCCACGAATCTGGCGCATCTCTTCGTACTCTAAATCAAGGAGATTCTGTCCTTTAAATCGAATCTCTCCGCTTTCGACCACACCAGGTTCCTCGATAAGGCGCATCAATGCAAGACTCGTGACGCTCTTTCCGGCACCGCTCTCGCCGACAACACCGAATCGTTCACCTGCTTCAATCTGATACGAGAGGTCGTTCGTTGCTTTGACCACACCGTCTTCGGTATAAAATCGAACGTTGAGGTCTTCAACTTCGAGAAGTGCCATCTATCTGAACCCTCCCGACCCCTTCTTGTCTCCTTGTGGGTCGAAGGCATCTCGGACACCATCGCCGATGAGGTTAATTGCCATGACGAAGAAAAACAGCGCAAGCCCCGGGAAGAGACCAGCCCACCAGTTTCCACGAGCCATCGAGTCCTGTTCGACGTTCAGCATGACACCCCATTCCGCAGTTGCCGGGGACAGCCCCAATCCAAGGAACCCGAGTGCAGCGGCGGTCAAGACGACGGTTCCAACACTCAGCGTAGCCTGCACGATAACGGGAGCCATCGCGTTTGGCATGATATGTTTGATGATGATGCTTCTATCCCGTGCACCGAGTGCTTTCGCCGCCGTGACATATTCATTTTGTTTGACACTCAGTATCTCCCCTCGTATGATACGTGCATACGAGAGCCATCCGACGACGATGAGTGCGAGGACAATTTCCCAGTAGCCGCGGCCGAGAATCGTAATCACTGCGATTGCGAGAACGATGAACGGGAACGCATAGAGCATGTCGACGATGCGCATGATGAACTCGTCGACGTAGCCGCCGTAATATCCGGCGATGGAACCAAGTGGGACGCCAACGAGAAGTGCAACGCCAACGGCGATAAATCCAATCGAAAGGCTGTATCGCCCGCCATAAATCGTTCTGGCAAACAGATCACGACCTGCCCAGTCGGTTCCAAATATGTGAAGCGTCGACGGTGGCCAATTGAGCAAGTGTTCAACCGTCGGTGGCTGGTACCCAACCAAAATATCTTGTGTTGCTGGGTCTTGAGCCGCCAATGAAAACGGCTGTACGGTCGCCCCACCAAGGTATGGGATCCACTCTGGAAGACCCCACGGTCGGGCGAAAACCGTGAGCAGGACCATTGCAGTCACGATGACTGCTCCAAAGAGTGCAAGACGATTCCGTTTGAATCGTCGCCAAGCGTAGTAGGTGCGACTTTTGGCTTCTTTAGTCTCTAGTTCCGGCTGCCAGGCCGAAAGTGGGTCTCGCTTTTCGACCGCCTCTGCATCGAACCCTTCGATGCGAATGCGGCCACGATTCGTCTGCGACTGTTGTGATTTCGTCGACATTGTCAATATCGGATTCGTGGGTCAAGATAGGCGTAGATGATGTCTGCGAGCATATTCGCGAAGATGACGAAGACACCAATTATCAATACAAGCGCTTGAATGACGGGGAAGTCACGGGTCTGAACTCGCTCAACGAGGAGGCGGCCAATTCCGGGATAGGAAAAGACCACCTCGACGACAACGGAGCCGCTGATGATGAACGCCACCTGAATTGCGGCGACAGTCACGACGGATATAAGCGAGTTACGAACGACATGCTTTCTAATGACCGTTTTTTCTGGGAGTCCCTTAGCGCGTGCGGTCCGGACGTAATCCTTATCTAACTCTTCGACCATCGACGAGCGCATCAGGCGCATCATCAGCGCCGTTGCACCGGTCCCGATGGTAACGGCTGGTAAGATAGTATAACGGATCATATCCCAACTCAATAATCCCTCACCGGTCGGTGGCAAGACCGGGAATAGTCCAAGGTAACTCGAAAAGAGCAAGATGAGAATCAGCCCAAGCCAGAAGTTTGGGAGGGCAACACCGAGCAACGCAAACACTCGGCTCACCTGGTCAATTCGTGTATTCCGGTGATAGGCGGCGTAAATTCCCAAGGGGATTGCTGTGACGACGGTCACAAGAAATGCCATCGACCCCATAAGCAGTGTGTACGGAAGTCGGTCACCAATCTCCGCACCAACCGTCCGGTTGGTCGTAATTGCATTACCGAAATCAAGGATAATGGCATCAGACATCCAGTTGAAATACTGGATATAGACCGGTTGGTCGAGGCCGTACTGTGAGCGAATTTCGTCTTCGACCTCAGGGTCTAAATCCGCAAACTGGGTGATGAAATCCACCGGGTCACCCGGAATGAAATGAATCATTCCGAACGTCATGATGGAGACGCCAATTAGCAAGGGTATCGTAATCAATCCGCGTTTGAGTATGAATCGTTGAAGGCTCATGAAAGGGCGATAAATACCGCTCGAAAGACTGTAGCGTTATTCGGTCGGACGTGCAATGATGTCACGCTGGTGGGCGTAAATAGAGTCGAAGCGGAACGAGGAGTTGGGGTGTGGCGTCCATCCTTCGACCTCGCTGGTGCGAACCACGTGGACGTTGTCAGTTGTCCACATCCAGGCGTGTGGTGAGTCGCCAGCAAGCACGTCTTGGAGGTCACGGTAGATATCGACGCGCTCGTCAGTGTCGACAACATTCTGTCCCTGTTCAATCAGCTCATCGGCTTCGTCGCTTTCGTACAAACTCCAGTTGTTACCATCCGGAACAACATTGCTGGAGTGATACAGGTCTTCGATGTGGCCATTAGGGTCCGAACCACCAGTCCACCCAATACCGATGACGATATCTTCAGCCTCCGCAAGTCCGGTTGGGTCGGTGATGAACTCGACAAGGGATGGGAAATCAAAAATCTCAAGCGTGGTGTCAAGGTATTCGGTCTCATCCCACGTCTGTTGGATGACTTCCATCCACCGCTCACGCTCTTCGTTAATATTCGTCCGCATCTCAATCTCGAGCGGCGGCTCGACACCTTCCTCGTCAAGCGCCTCTTCGATGAGGGCAAGCGACTCTTCCTCGCTGGTTCCCAGATGTTCTTCGGCGAGTTCAGCATGGTACTCTTCATCGAAGAATGGACCCAATCCAGGACTGATTGGTGCTGAAAGCGGTGTGCCGTTATCGTCATAGACCGCAGTAAGAACTTCGTTACGTGGAACGAGTCCTGACAGTCCACGTCGCAGTTTGTCGTTGTTGAACGGGCTCGCTTGTGTTGGGAAGCCAAGCAGGTCAAATCCAACAGCCTCAGTGCCAATCACTTCGGGCTCTTCGGTATCCCACTGGTCGAGGTCGAACATTGCCGGGTTATCAATCGCATGAACTTCACCCGCTCGAATGGCTTCTTCCTGTGAAACGATTTCTTCGACGACCTGGAACGTGACTTCTTCCCACGGGTTGTGTACGTCCGCCCAGTGGTCCTCGAAGGGGACAAGCTCAATGCGGTCTTCGGTCTGGAACAGTTCAAGTTCGAACGGCCCGGAACCGAGTGACTCCTCGCCGAAGTCGTGGTCATCCGTATCAGGTGTTTCACTGATACCATCAGCGTTGCGTGGCAAGATTGGGACACCACCAAGGTCACCCAGGAACTGTGCCTGCACGCTAGTCGTTGTCATCTCGATGGTGTGGTCGTCGATGACCTCCACCTCCTCGATTGCGTCGACCTGCGTGTCGTTGATTGTGCCACGAGCGCGCTCAATGGAAAAGGCAACGTCATCTGCGACGAACTCATCGCCGTTGTGGAACACGACGTCTTGTCGCAAATCAAACGTCCACGTGAGTTCATCATCCGAAAGCTCCCAATCCGTCGCTAGAACAGGAACCGGCGTGATTCCGTCATAATCAGTGGTGACAAGATACTCGTATACATGCCCGTACACTGCCTGTGACGGTGCATCGTTGATGAGTGTCGGGTCAAGCGTATCAGGGTTCGCACCAACGGCAATGCTGATGTCCCCGGTAAGGTCCTCGTCTGGTTCACCTGTTCGTTCGGCTCCATCGTCGTCAGCTCCGTCGTCATCATCCCCACCCACACACCCGGCAAGGGCGAGAGCTCCTGCGCCTCCCATTGCGGCAAGAACTTTTCTTCGGGTAGATTCGTTGGCATATTCTCCTGGATTTACCATGTGTCTGGAGTAGGTACTTATTGAACTGTTAAAAGTGCTTCGGACAGTTTAACAGATACAGGTTGTGGTCAATATGCCTGGATAACTAATCAGCCGAAGGCAGAAAACAGTAAGAAAATGACTTGAAAGGGGTGACTATACCTCATATGACTGTTCAGCCAAACTCAGCACCTCGAATGTCCGGTTAGTGCTAACAAATCACATCACCGAAAGCCACTGGTTGGCGGACTCACGAGCGGTTCGAATGCCTCGTGTGCAAACGTGGCAAGAATTGTCCCATCTATCGTTTTCATGTGTGAATAGAGGATCCCCTCTTCATTTGCGGACTTGACCATTCCCTCTGCAAATCCCAAATCGTATCGACAGGCAAGGAGGATAGACCGCTCTGTCTCAGGGTCGAGAAACTCAATAACGGCATATCGAAACCGCTCGACATCGCTCCCATACACCAGATACTCAGTGAATGCGTCCTCATCGTAGACCTCAGTAAAAACGTCAGCATAGTTGTTTGGCACGACATGAGTAAGGCCAAACCGGTCAGTATCTCCCATCTGTTTGCTGACCGTATCCGTTTGGGGGGCCTTCGCCGTCCAGACTTCCCACCCATCGTCTTCTCTATCAGCCTTGATAGCTCGCATATCCTCAACGGTCTGCGTCCAGGCTTCCCCTTTCACACCTGTCGGGTCATACTGCCGACGGAACTGTTCATCACGCATATCTGACTCGTTCATAGTTACATAATGTTGTACCAGCCCGATAACTCTTTTCGAGGGCTATGCAACACCAAAGACTGTTTCCAAAATAAACGAAGCCAGCAGGATACAGACGCTTGCCACAAACAGTTGCATCTGTGCAGAGACGCGCTCTTGTGGCGGTGGTAACTGTGTCCACCTGATTGGCCCAACTCTCCGAACGACGGCTTGCAGGCGCGTTTCGTGGACCTGTGGCAACGAATCCGCGTTATCTTCCCTCACGTCCGATGGTGATGATGGCCAGAGCCGAATCGTTGCGTACGCAAGCAAGAGCCACCCCAAAATAAAAAGGAACAAATTTGCTCGGACAGCACCGCCTCCAGTCAAGATGCTGATGACAAATGTGCTAACGATAGCGAGAAGCGTTACGACAACCGAATACCACAGGACGTCAATCCACGCCCGCAGGCGATTACCAAGCGGTGTTTGGGTCTTTCCCATTCGGATCAGGAGTTTGAGCGGTCTTCAAACACTGTGTCTGGCTCTCGGTACGTCTCGTCGTGACGGTGGCAGTAACTTTTCCGTCCCGATTCGCTGACGGTGTACAGTTCTGGTTTGTGAGTTTCGTCTTCTACACTGTCGACAAAGCCATCACACACACTGCCAAAGGCGTCGTTAAGTTCATCAATCGCACATTGTTCATCGTGTCGACTCGCGTGTTCAATAACGGATTGGAGGATATCTTCTACCTCGGCAGGGACATCAAGTTCTCCAAAGAGCTCCTGGTAGGTCTCGTCCATGTTTCCAAACCGGGTTTCATACCCAAGCCGACCGCGAATCCGCTCACGTATCGACCGCTCAGCTCGGCGGCGTTCTCTGAGTAGTTCCCGAAGAATACGGATTCCGGTCCAAATCTCATCATCGAGCGTTTCGAATCCATCCGGTCGAATCCGCGCCGGACACCGTGTACTGAACGGGCACCCGGATGGTGGATACCGTGGGTTTGGTGGTGTTCCATGAAGAACAATCCGTTCTTTGTCACTCGTTGGATTGGGCTCAGGAATCGCTGAGAGCAAGGCGTGAGTATACGGGTTAGCTGGGTCTGTGAACAGCTCTTCGGTCGGGCCAATCTCCATGATGTGGCCAAGGTACATCACTGCCACGCGGTCACAGATATGTCGGACAACGGATAAGTCGTGTGCGATGAACAGGTAGGTTAAGTCGAACTCCTCTTGGAGGTCCTCAAGGAGGTTGATTATTTCTGCCTGCACGCTCACATCAAGCGCCGAAACCGGCTCGTCCAGAACGATAAACTCAGGTTCCAGTGCAAGTGTTCGGGCAATCCCGATACGCTGGCGCTGACCGCCCGAAAACTGGTGGGGATACCGGAAATAATGTTCTCGCTGAAGGCCAACGGCGTCAAGCAACTCACGGACATGCTGTTTCCGTTCCCGTGGTGTCTTCCACTCGTGGACATCAAGCGGTTCCCGGATGATTTCGCCGATTGTCATCCGGTCGTTGAGGCTCGAATCAGGGTCTTGAAACACCATCTGTGCGTTTCGCCGCCACTCATAGAGGTCGTCACCACTGAGCGTCGTCACGTCCGTACCGTTAAAGCGAATTTCACCAGCTGTTGCAGTTTCAAGCTGTAACAGTGTCCGCCCCAAGGTCGTCTTTCCGCAGCCAGACTCTCCGACAAGCCCTAGCGTCTCGCCTCGGTGAATATCGAACGAGACACCATCGACCGCTTTAACGGGGTTTCTATCGAATAATCCGGTCCCCTGGTAGTACGTTTTCAGGTCACGGATTTCGACCATGACGTCATCGTTTTCTTGGACGGGGTCGCTGTCAGGAGTGACAGTCTGGCTCATTGGTTCACCTCCATAGACGATTGGGGGGTATCGACAGTCGTCTGTTCACTTTTGTTCTGGTGATGTTCAACGGCGGCGGTGGTATCCATATCTTCTGGGTATAATAGGCACGCGACAGTGTGGTCTTCAACATCGGTAGAGACGGCAGTCGCGGTTGGGTGGACGTGCTCGCACTCTTCGAATGCTTTCGGACACCGGGGCGCAAACCGACAATACGTTGCTGGCTCGTTGGGTGTCGGGACGTTCCCATCAATCGTTGTCAGCCGGTCACCAGTTTGGGCGCCAGGAATGGATTGGAGTAGCCCTTCGGTGTACGGATGTTTTGGCTGGGAGAATAGCCGTTCAACGTTGGTTGTTTCGACAATTTCCCCGGCGTACATGACGTTAACGTAATCAGAGATGTTGGCAATGACACCCATATCATGGGTAATAAACATAATTGCCAAGTCAGTCTGTTCTTGCAGGTCAGTAAGCAAATCAAGGATTTGTGCTTGGATGGTAACATCGAGGGCCGTGGTCGGTTCATCACAGATGAGTACTTCGGGTTCGCAGGCAAGCGCCATCGCAATGACCGCACGCTGACGCATTCCCCCGGAGAACTGATGGGGATATTCCTTAATTCGGCGTCGAGCGTCGGGAATGCCGACCGCATCAAGCAATCTGGCTGCCTCCTGGGTTGCTTCTTTCCCTTTGAGCCCCTGGTGAAGGCGAAGTGCTTCTTTAATCTGATTTCCAACAGTGTAGACCGGGTTGAGGCTGGTCAGCGGGTCCTGAAAGACCATCGCAATCCGCCCACCACGCATTTGTCGCTGTGGCTCGCCGCTCAATCGGGTGATTTCAACGAAGCCATCCTGAATGGTGTCGGTATCACCTTCGGTAATGAAGATACAATCATTTGCGTCGACAAGGCCCAGTTTGTCACCGTATCCGGCCGCAAGGATATCCGCTAACGGCACGGATTCCGGCTTTTCATACCCGAAGAACTGTGGCGTAATATCGACTGATTCGTGACCAAAGAGATCGGTCATCGAGCCATCATACTGTTCAGCAACGGAGTCAACAACAACCGTTCGCTTTGAGAACTTCTTGCTGAACTCCTGGACGGTTTCGAGGTGATTAAACCGGACGCTGCTGCCTTGAAGAACCCGCCCCGGTTTCTCGACGAGCCCCATCAACGAGCGAGCAGTCACACTCTTTCCTGAGCCACTTTCCCCGACTATCCCGACGGTATCACCCGCCCGAAGGTCAAACGAGATGTTGTCTACTGCACGAATTGTTTCTTTCTCGGTAAAGAACGCAGTCTGTAAGTTTCGTACCTCTACAAGCGGCCGCTCGTTTGTATGTTGGTCATCTATTGTCATCACGCACCACCTCCAGTTGTCGCGGCATCATCACCGACATCAGCCTCTGGGTCCATCGCATCGCGAATACCATCACCGAGTGCATTGAACGCCGTTACGACGAAGACAATCATCAGTCCCGAAATTGTCGACACGTGCCAAGAAGATGTGGAAACGTAGCTCCGTCCGTCATTGATGATACGACCCCATTCGGGTGTTGGCGACGTGATACCCAGCCCCAAAAACGAAAGGGCTGCAACCACGATAATAACTGTTCCCAACAGCAATGAGGCGTATATCATAATGTATCCTGCAATGTACGGCGCCATGTGCTTGCGCATGATTGCGGATGGTTTTTGCCCGTAGCTCTTTGCGGCATCAACCCACTCCTGCTCAGCGACTTGCAAGGATGGCCCACGGATGGCACGCCACATGCCTGGCCAATAGGCAAAGGCGAGGATTAACGCCAGTAACAGCCCGCCATCTAACGGTTCAGCAACCGGATGGTTCCCTTGGCTGAAGATGACCGAGAGCAACATGACCAGCAAGAACGCTGGGATAGCGATGATAGTATCGCTCGCAAGGACAGTCAGGATATCTGCAACGCCTTTATAATAGGCGGTAATCAGCGAGAGGATAACTGCAATGAGTGCACCAAGCCCAATTGCGGTTAGTCCAATGATAAGAGATGTTTGAGCACCATGTGCTAAGTTCGTCAGTAAGTCTTGCCCATTGGGTGTCGTTCCGAGCGGTGCAAATCGGTCGTACTCATCGTACGTCATCGGACTGACCGTATTTTGGCCATTAGACTGACTTTGGAGATTCGCTGCACCATGAGTAATCGTTTCTATCTCTCCATCATCGCCTAAATAGTCAAATTCGTGGCTATACGGCGAGAACACGTTGTGCTCGATTGGCACAGGACTGATTGCGGGCGCCCAGACCGCCATCACCACAAACATGAAGACAACAACGAGTCCGAAAATCCCCCAGTAGTGTCCACGGAACCGACGAATCGTATCATCTCGCGGCGTCCAATCAGCCTCGCGGTAATGGTCTCGGTACACGTTATACCCTTTCCACGCCCACACCAGACAGATGAGTGCGTAGACGAACACAACGGTTGTACGGATTGCCCACGCCCACGCAGGCGAGAGGCCCAAGAAGGTACCTTCCCAACCACCATCCGGCGAGCGATGTCCTTCATTTGGTATCAGTTCACGGCTCGTGAGTGACGGTATTGTCGACGAAAGCGAGTCAAGAAGGTTGGCTGCGAAGGCAATCTCTGCGTTAATAAAGGTTCCAACTGGCGTGAATGCGTATAGAGCGGCACCGACAACAAGCACCAGCGTGAGCAATATCCGCTCAACGATACTTTCTATTCTTCTCGTTGACTCGAACCCAATTCGGTCGATGAGACGCCAAGGGAGGACAAACCATGCGAGTACCGACGCCAAAGCAAACAGCATAACTATCGCTGCAGTGTCAGCAACCAACGCGCCACCAAGCACGGCGAGCGTTTCATCAGTTCCTTCGAGGGCATCAGAGACGTTCCCTCCAAACCAGTTCGGGATGGTCGCGAGCCCACTAAGCCCAAACCGGATTGCCGAACCGATTGTTCCGATAGCTCCCAAAACCCGTCCAAGTTCAAGCAGGATAAGAATGACGACACCACTGAACCAGAGGAGTGCTGGTCGTGGGTTCTCCTTGATACGGGCACGCAACGGTTTGTCTGCCAGTTCGTCTTGCGCCATCGTCGGTGAGTCTGTTGTGTCGCTCATCGTTCGTATCCCACCCGTGGGTCAATGATTGTATACAGGAAATCCTGCAGGATATTCAGGAATATTATTACTAGCGTAAACATAAACAGGAGCGACCCCGCCAAGGGTAAATCGCCCTGGATGACCGCCAAAAAGAACGTCCTGCCGAGGCCGCTGATGTTGAAGACCTCTTCAACGATGACGGAGCCACCGATGAGGATGAACGCCTCGTTTGTGATGACCGGAACAAGCGGAATCAGTGCGTTCCGGAAGACGTGCTTCCAGACGATAACACGCTGTTTCAATCCTTTTGCTTTGGCGGTTATGACGTAGTTTGAGTTAATCGTCTCAAGCATCGCTGTGCGGCCAATTCGTAGCTCTGCAGCCATAGAAGCGGAACCTAAGACGAGTGCTGGCGGGAGGATGAATTTAATATCCACTGCAAAGGCCCCCCAGTCCATGCCGGTCAGCATAGGGAACGAGACGATATCGAAGACGGAAACGTTCGATATCGAGTACCAATCAAGGTTCGGCGTTCCGGTAATACTCCGTAACTCTGGACCGAGTTGGTACCAATCAAAGCCAAACCAGCCACCACCATCCGTCTGTCGGAGCACCGCAAGAAGCATGACTGCAAGCCAGAAATTCGGCATGGCCAGCCAGACAATGCCACCAATTGATGCCACGTAATCTCCCCAGGAGTTCGGGTTCAACCCGGCATAGAAACCGAGCGGCAGACCAATAAACAAGGGAAGCAAGATGGCCCAGAACCCAAGCCAAAGGGTTGGTCCGGCAGTGTCATAGATGACTGCACGGACGGGCCGGTTTGCCTGCACAACCCATGATTGTCCTTCGAATAGGAGAAGGTCACGTGCGAACTGAAGGTACTGCTCCCAGAGGGGGTCATCCAATCCTAATCTGTCTCGCATCCGCTGTACGTCAGCCCCTGTTGCCTCAGGACCAAACCGCGCTGCCACGGGGTCAATTGGCCCCAGCCGAAGCATAATAAACAAGAACGTAATGACGAGGAATAAGACAGGGATGGAGAGCAACAGCCGCTTGAGGAAATACTCCCAGCGACTCATATCGAATCACGCGCTCGTATTCCACGATACATAGTTTTGTTTTACTTACTCCTAGCTGTTAAGTACTGCTATATAGGCTGTGAAATGAGGGTTCAAATGGCGATACACCCGGAAGCTAAACGGTGAATCAGACAGTGTTCAGGCTTCTTCTTCGAGTTCAGTCTGCCAGTCGAGGTAGTATCCTGTGGACTCTTCAGGCATGACGGAAGTGTCGGTATTCTTTGGCTCGAATCCGAAGTGGCCGTAAGCGACATCCTCCCAGCTCCAAATCCATCCAAGCGTCCACATTTCGAGGTCACCGTCCTCTCCACGGTCTTGCAATGTGCTGAATGGTGCCTCCTCGATGTCGAAGTCAACACCGGTGCCGGCAAGCTTTTGTCGTGTCAGTTCGGCAGCCTCTTGGAACGCTGCATCGTCGTACGTCGTGAGAGTGAGTTCGAACGGATCATCCTCGGTATAACCTGCTTCGTTAAGAACTTGCGTTGCACCTTCAATGTCGGTCTCATTCATCGCGTACGGCCATTCGTCAAGCCAATCCTCGTAGCCATCTGGTCCGGTTGGCCAGATTGCAGGCGGCGTGAAGCTGAATGCCTCGACACCGCGTCCAGCGAAAATATCCTCAACAAGTTCCGAGTGGTCCGTGGCATGTGCGACAGCCTGACGGACTTCTCGCGGAACGTTTCGTGCATTGAACCCAAAGTAGAACGTACTAATTTCGGGAACAGAAAGATACTCTGCAGTTTCGTCGTTTTCCATTGGACCGTAGGTACCAACATTCCGTCCTTGGTCATCCTCTTCTGCATCGATGAGGTCAGGGTCATACTGCGGGGTTGGAATACCGAAGATGTCGGCATTTTGCTCCATCGCATAGGTAAAGATAGCCTCATCATCTTCGATGATTTCCCAGTGAATTGACTCGAGCGATGGTTCGCTGCCGTGATAGTTATCGTTGCGAACGAGGCGAATCTCCTGATCAACGGTGAAGTCATCGTACATGAACGGACCAGTTCCGTTCGCCATCTCTGTCTGGAATTCGTCGTGTTCAACTTCGCCATCATACCCCTCAATGTCACCGACGAGTCCTTCAGGGATAACCGCAAACGACGAGTAGGTGAGAATATCGAGGACGGCAGGGTTCGGGCTCACAAGCTCCATTTCCACCGTGTAGTCGTCAACAGCTTCGACGGCCAGTGATTCAGGAACGACACCACCATCGTCGTCAGTTTCGTGGGCAATACCGATGCCACTCGCAGAGTCAAGGGTAAATACTGCGCGCTCGGAGTTTGGTGATTCAACAGTCCGCCGCCACGAATAGACGACATCGTCAGCGGTCAGCTCTTCACCCTCATGGAACTCAACGCCCTCTTTCAGGGTGAACGTCCACGTCAGGTCGTCATCAGAGACTTCGTACTCTTCTAACAACTGATTTTCAATCTCGGGCTCACCGTTTGGATACATCGTGAGCGTCTCGTAAATCTGGTTGATAACCGTGCTCGACGCGGTATCCGTCGACATAATGGGGTCGAGCTCATCGAACGTCGAGTTGATGAGGTTGAGTTCATCGTCCCCGTCTACTTCTGTCTCAGTGTGGACTTGGTGGTGTGCACCAAGCGCACCGGTTAGCGGAACATCAACGTAATCATACCAGAACCGGTCTTCGAGGTTGTGATACAGCGGCAACAGAATCATGTCGTCGCGAATAGCTTCTTCAATCTCGATGAACGCCTCATCACGAATGTCTTGGTCCTCTGGGGCGGGATTGTCAACGATTCGCTCCCAGGCAGCCTGGGCTTTGTCAGCATTTGTTCGACCCTCTTCTTCATCTGGGTCAGTGTCATCGTCCCCATCATCCACGTCAGTATCATCCGTATCATCGTCATCCCCATCGTCGAGGATTGCTGAACAGCCAGCAAGAGCAACTGATGCACTACCACCTAGTGCAGCAAGAAGCCGGCGGCGGTTGTTGTCTACGTCAGTATCATTGGAACTACCAAGCATACTACACATTTACAGGGAGAAAATGTATATATCTGTCGAAATTTCAATCCAAGTTGCGTATTATATTTCGATGGTAGGAAGGGCCTGTACACGAAAAGGAATATCTTTTAACATTATCGTACAAAAGTATACGATTGGTTCACCCTATAATCGGCCAGCGAATCCGTAACCGCTTTTCCGTTCGCCATCCGAGGGATGAATGCGCGAGGGTGGCTGAGCTTGGCCAAAGGCGGCGGGCTTAAGACCCGCTCCCGTAGGGGTCCCTGGGTTCGAATCCCAGCCCTCGCATACTGCCTCGAACGGACGTGAGAGGCATGTATCTGACACGCTGGAATCCGAGCAGACGAGTCGCATGCCCGGACTGGCCGAACGAAGTGAGGCCACAGGCCCGGAACGTCTCGACGAGTTCGAATCCCAGCCCTCGCATAGCGAGGTTGAGTAAATACGAAACCTCGGAGCGAACGGTGAAACCGTGAACACTTTTCAACGCGAACAAACTGCTCGAACACGAGCGCTTTTACAGTTCACAAGCCTAGTAGGGAGTAATGACTTCCGAGGTTTCAGACGCGGTCGAAAATGCATTCGAGAGACACGATGCCTACGAAATAGGCGACGATGAGTATGCACTCACAACAACAGTGTTCGACGGAACAGTCACCGTGACTCCTGTTAATGACTGGAAATACAGCTACACGTTGACCGTCACCGTTCCATCGCTTGCCGCGGCCACAGCAGATGACGTTGGAGACATCGTCTCAGTTGATTGGTTTGAAACCCTGGAACGTCGGCTGGAAGATGCACCACAATCGACCAGACAGTCAGTCGACCTGACTGAGTTTACCATCGAACGACAGGGAGAGTCAGTGGTCATCACGTACGCCTTCGAAGAAGGGAGCCCAGAGGCAGCACTCAAGATTGCCAAGACGTTCGGTGAATACGTTGAAGGAACCTACGCTGAGGGAATTATCCCCGGATACGAATACGTCGGTGCAGCCTCTCAATTGCTCTCGAATGCCAGTCAATCAGGCGAGCAGGGAACACCCTTATAACTGGAGGGACACGTTCCGAACAGTTACATAAAGTCAGCAATCCCTGACTGTTTGTTCGTATCATCCTCGAAAATCCGATTGATTCTCGTTTCAAGGATTTCGAGGCGCTGTTTTGTATACTCTCGGCAGCCGAACTCATCGGCAACATGAATGGCGGTATCCATGTACTTGTTCACTGACCCTTCATGGACAGTTAAGCTCACGTCGCCACCGCAGTGTCGACAGTCACTCGTCAATGGTGCCCGCCGATATTTCTCGCCACAACCCAGACACCGGAACTCCTGACTCGAGAACGCTTTCAAATTCCCGAGTAAATCCGGGAGGAAGTGGTATTCGATAATCCGCTCTGCCACGTCGGTTTCGTCGACCGCTCGAAGCTTTCGAGAGAGCGCAAGCTGTGCATCCATCTTCTCTTTCATCGACCCGAGCGTCTTGTACGCCGAGAGGTCCGGCCCAGCTGCGATGTCTGTCGTATCGTGCGTGTGTGCGAAGTTAGTATATTCTCTGTCCGTCCCAAGATTTTCCTCGATGATAGTCATGATATCCTCGAGCTCGCTCGGGTCTCGCATCTCCCGCGTTGCCTCGTAGAACTCTCGCGGGTACGTCTCCATGATGTCGATGTTGTGAGCCTCGTCATCGATTTCAGCCGGGTCGATTCGTGAAGACATCACCAGAGGTGCATCCATCGAGTTGTGGGCGTACAACCAATTTGCAGTGAAGATGGGTTCACCACCAACCTGCAGGTCGTACAGGTAGCCCTCGTACGCAACTTGCTCGATATTTTTTATGCGGAGGTACGACAGGTCGCCATCAACGAGGGTTTGGAGTTTCGAAAGGGGTTCAGCCGCCTCATCTGGGAGCGAACGCGTTTCGAGTTCCTCGACAATCGCTGTCAGCTTTTCGAGCGAGAGGTTTTCACGGCGTTTTAGATATTTCGGAATTAGCTGTTTGATACCCGGTATTTCCAGT
>PUNZ01000087.1 GCA_003551945.1 Halovenus sp.
GACCGCACGGAAGATGGTTTGACGCGTCTCCGGCTGACGCTTCGACGAGTGTCGCCGTAGATTCTCCCTTTTGTTCACCTACCGCCGCTGCACCGGAACGCAAATACTGCGTACCATCTAACAGCCGCTGTGAACGAGTCGTACCGAACTGTTGCCGGACCCGGCGAGGACCGCTTTGACGTTCGTGGCTCCGAGTTCATCGGCTACGTTTCGCCTGCAGAAACCATCCAAGAGGCGGAGTCGTTCATCCACAAAATCACGGACATTCATGCCGATGCAACCCACAACGTCCCTGCCTACCGCATCCGTGCACAACCACTTCGTGAGTATTCAAGCGACGATAACGAACCAAGCGGCAGCGCGGGCAAACCAGCGCTCAACGTCCTTCAACAAGAGGACCTCGAAAACGTCGTCGCCGTCGTGACACGGTATTATGGTGGCACAAAACTTGGCGTCGGTGGGCTTGCGCGAGCATACGCCCGTGGTGTCAAAGTTGCGGTTGCCGATGCCGGCACTGTCAAGCAACGGCCACATGAACGGTTCGAGATTCACGCTGAATACGACGATTCGGGCACGGTTCGCGGTATCCTCGAAAGCACGCAGGTTGAGTTTGATGCCGACTACGACGCCAGTGTAACCTTCTCCGTCCGAGTTCCGGTTGACGATGCAGCCGATTTGCGAGACCGCTTGCGAAGCGCGACCAGCGGGCGAGTTTCGTTCAATTGATGGCTTCCGTGATGCGCCAACCTCCAGTGGAAACGTGGGGGTTCGTCACGGACTCCCGAACGAGACGCTAGCCGTAACTGTCTACGCTGTTCGAAATGCCCGGTCGCCCGCATCCCCAAGTCCTGGCACGATGAAGGACTCTTCGTTCAGTTTCTCGTCGATAGCAACTGTCACCAGTTCCACATCTGGGAACGCGGATACCAGTCGCTCCAGTCCTTCAGGTGCACTCACTGCTGCAAGCACAATGACAGACTCAGGTGTTGTCTCGCCGCTGAGTAATTCGGTCAGTACGGCGCTCAGTGTACTCCCCGTTGCCAGCATCGGGTCCGCAACGATAACAGTCTCATCCTCGCTTGGCTCCGGCAGCGAGACGTAGTCGACAGCTATTGGGAGTCCATCCTCATCCCGCTCTGCACTCTCATCGCGGCTGGCGGAGATAACACCCTGTCTAGCCGTCGGGAAGACATCAACCAGCCCCTCGACGAACGGGAGCGCTGCTCGAAGGACAGACACGAGCAGTACGTCATCCCGTCCGGCAATTTCGACACCGGTTGTCTCGGTCAGCGGCGTCTCGATTTCGACAGGCGTCGTCCCAAAGTAATCGTCGATAAGCTCCATTCCGCAGATTCGGCCGAGTTCGATAAGCTGTTCTCGAAATTCGGTTGGGTCGGTTTCCACTCGTCGGAGTTCCGTGAGTGTCTGTTGTGCCAGTGCGTGCGTGACGACCGTGGCCTGGTCGCGCTCCTCAAGGGACATACTCGCGCTTTGCGGAGGACTGATATAATTTCGGCGTTCCGGCGGCGAGCGCACACCGCACATCGCAGGCGACAAAGTATATGAACGCTGGCGTCTTAGCCGCGTCCCAATAGCACCAGCGGTCAGGAGCATTTCAGATATGGAAGAAAGTGTCTCAGGGTTCAAAACGCGCGGCGGCTGGGTCGATGTTGTCGAACATGGTGAGCGAATTACGCACGCACTCGAAGAGCTAGCCGACGACCAGGATGTCGATACGGAAGCGCTCGGGGAGTTCGATGATTGGCGGCCGAAAAGCCACGAACGACTTGATGAAGATGTCAGCGAAAAAACCGCAGAACAGGCCCACGTCGAGGAAGGAAAGGGCGAACAGGAGGGTAAATCACCGGATGATGACCTCCAGACTGCGGGCGAAAAGCTTGCGGAATCCTACGAAAATCTCGATGACCCCGACGAAGCTGTCGACAAGTGGGGTGAGAGTATCGATTATGTGGCTCGTGCAGCCGATTCCGCAGGACGCAAAGCGCTCCGGAAAGTCGAAGACAGCGTCTATCAGAACGTGATGACCCGTGTCTCTCCCTACTTTTTCGATAACGACCTGATTAGTGCAAATCTCCAGCGGGTGAGCCGTTCAGACGAACCCGAGTACGTCTTCGAGGTAAACGTCAACGATGACGACCTGAAAATTCGTGTCTCAAACCGGCTCGCTGATTACGAACAGGAAGTCGACCGCTGGCACGTCAACACCGAAAAGGAGACCGCAATTGTCGAGGCCGTCGAAGGGGTCGAGGCGCCGGCGGAAGACGGCAGCACTGATTCGAAAACGAACTGATTACGAAACAACTGTTTCCACAGCTTTACATCCCCATATCGTTGGCTGCATCCGGAATTGGGATGTCGTCGACGGCAACCCCAAGTAACTCAGCAACGTGGTCGAGTGCCATATCGAATCCGTAGTACCGTTCCTGTTCGTTTCCGTGCTCATCACGAACTTTGAGCATCGCATAGCCATCGATATTCTGTGCGACTGTTGCCTGTGTTCCGCCTCGGGAGATCGCAAGCACGCGCTCAGTTTCCGTCTCTTCGTACTGGGCTGTTATCCCGTCGGCAGTTGCTGTCTGCTCGCTCATAGCTATGACTCGGTTTCTAGTCACCCAAACTTACCGATTTGTTGTGCATCCCCCCTCTGCTCTGATTGTCCCTACGGTCATCGGAGCTGAGTGACAGTCTCGACGATAATATTCATTGTGAGCGCACCGCAACCCCTGTACATGAGCGACGAGACTATCTTCACACAGATTGTTGCAGGGAAAATCCCAAGCTATACCGTTTACGAAGACGAGACGACCTACGCGTTCCTTGATGCGAACCCACTTGCCCCCGGCCACACACTCGTCATCCCGAAAGAACCGTACGAGCGGGTGAACGATATGCCGCCTGAACTCGCTGGCGATGTTTTCAGTACCGTTTCGAAAATTACTGACGCCGTCGAGCGGGCTGTCGACGCACCAGCATCGACGATTGCTATCAACAACGGTGAGGAGGCTGGACAGGAGGTCCCACACGTTCACTGCCATATCATTCCACAGTTCCGAGACTCCACAACAAAGCCCGTTCACGCACTCTTTACCGGCGCAGAACTCTCTGCGGAGGAGATGGAAACGATTGCCGAAACGATTCGCAATACGCAATAGCCAGTGCGAACCGGGACTTAGTCGACGAGAACAGCGTTAACCTGTCCATCCTGTCCAGGACGGGAGGTCACGCGAACGGTTCCTTCGCTGGTTTCGAGAACTGCGCCGCGAGTGATGATGTTTCGCCGGGCGTAGTTCGGGTCTGCTGGGTTCTCAACGACGTTTTCTATCTCTGCGGTGATGACACCGTCGTCGGTGGCGATGTTTGCGGAGTTGGCTTTGATGGCTTTGACTTTCGAGCCGGTGCCGCGGGTCTTGACGGTTTTCAGCTTTGACTCGCCAATCTGCGTTTCGGTCGGCTGGGAGCCGAGTTCGTGTTTTTTGCGGTCGCGATTCGGTCGCCGTCGGCCACCTGTCCGTTTGCGGACAGAGCGTCCCTGGTCTCTCATACCCAGAATATACCGGAGGCGATACTTCAACTAATCGACTCGCGGATACAGTCCCGACAGATTTACGCTCCGGGCGCAAGTGGTTAGCGACGATGAGTTTACGGCGCGCCGTGGCGGCCCCGTACCGACAACGCGGGGTCGAAGAAATGACCGAAAGTGAGTTTGTCGTTGCGCTCTCGCTCGACCGAAGTTGGTTCTCCCCCGACCAGGCGAAACGGTTAGTGAACGTCGCAACGGCTGAGGGCTTGCTTGCACAGACAGCCGATGCACTCGCTATCGGATTTGACCCGACAACGGTCGAGATTCCCGACGGGTTCGTCCCTGATGAGGATATCCTCACGCAACGAACGACGTTTGAACGGGTTCTGGATATGCTGGTTGAAGAGGGTGCAACAAAGCAGGAGGCTGTTGCCGAAATCAACCGCCGGCAAACCAGCCTTGGCATTTCGCTCGATGGCGCTGCTGTCCTCTATGCCCGTCAACAGGGGCTGGACGTTGCTTCCCTCGCTGACCGCGCGCTGACTGAACTCCAAAGCTAACCATGGTCGAAGACCGCATCACCGACGGTACACGTATCGCCCAACTACTTGCGTCCGAACTAACCGGCCTCCAGACTGGCCCGCTTGCAGATACCGAAGTGGTTGATTCAGATCCCGATGCCATTCCAAGCGACAGCGGCACCGTTGGCTACCGGGTTCGATACGATGGCGAGGAGGTCGGAACCGTGTTGCTGTACCCCTCCTATATCGAACTCGAACTACGGGGGGTGGCTTCGCTGGAGGCAACCCCTCACAGCGATGTCACTGTTGGAGATGACATTTCTGACGGCGTCACTCGTATCGGAACTGAGACGTTGCAAATCACGTACGGGGCTGCGGTTAAGCAGGCTGTTGACGTGTTTTGTGACGCGGTCGAAAAGTGAGACGCGCTTATTTTCCGCGCCCGCGGTTGCTTGTGATGCTTGGGCGGGTGTGTTCGCTGCCTTTGCCTTTCGATGTGAGACCGCGACCTTTCTTGCCAGCGCTTGTCAGCCCGCGCAGTGCGCGGTCTTTGTGGCTGTTATCACAAATCCAGTTGAGGTCATCATCGTTTTCGATGGCAGGGTGGTTCGGGTCAACCAGAATCACTTCGTGCCATTTCTGACTGCCGTCTTCACCGACCCAGTAGGAGTTCAGCACGCGCAGATTCGGGAACTTGCGGGTGGCGCGTTCCTCGGCAATCCGCTGGATGCTCTTACGGCGACCCAGTCGGTTGACACCCTGACGTTTGGACCGGCGGCCAGCTTTGTGTCGCTGTTTCCGTGCACCACCTTTGCGGACGCTCACGCGGGCGACGATAATGCCCTGTTTGGCTTTGTAGCCGAGCGAGCGTGCGCGGTCGAGGCGGGTCGGACGGTCAATGCGCTCGATAGCGCCTTGCTTTCGCCAGTCCTGTTTGCGTTCCCACTGGAGCTGTGCAACCTTGCTGTCATCCGGGTTTTTCCATGCGTCCCGGATATGTGAGTAGAAGCTTCGTGCCATTGCTATCACCACGGGCGTTGCGTGGTTCAAACCATCGCGGGTGCGATAGTTCACATCCCGACCTGTATGGAACAGGTGCCCGCTGGTGCCCGTTCTCCCAGCGAGTTACAGGGAATTTCGTGGTTTCAAACAAAAGGGCGTCGATATCACTGCTTGGTGTGTGACAGACAACAAATATAATGGGTTGTGAGGTTCGCTCAGTATTTCTCGAGGTAGCGGTCAATCTCCCAGTCGGAGACTTCGACAAGGTATTCGCCGAACTCTTCGGATTTGGCTTCGACGAATTTCTCGGAGATGTGTGGGCCGAGCGCTTCGAGAACAGCCTCGTCCTCTTCGAGTGCGTCGACTGCTTCGCCAAGGTTGGTTGGGAGGGTGTCGATGCCGTACTCGAGTCGTTTCTCTTCGTCGAACTCGTAGATGTTCTCGCGAACTGGGTCTGGGCAGTCGAGGCCCTGCTCGATACCGTCAAGGCCGGCGTTAATGAGTGCGGCCAGTGCGAGGTATGGGTTACAGGATGGGTCAGGGAAGCGTGCCTCAATTCGTGAGGCTGCTGGGACGCGCGCGGCTGGTTTGCGGATAAGTGCCGAGCGGTTGACGTCGCTCCAGGCAACGTAGACTGGTGCTTCGTAGCCCGGAACAAGTCGTTTGTAGCTGTTGACCGTTGGGTTACAGACCGCAGCAAGTGCACCTGCGTGGTCGAGGATACCGGCAAGGAACTGCTTTGCCGTCTCGCTCAGGTTGAACTCGTCGTCGTCATCGTGGAAGGCGTTGTCGCCGTCCTCAGTGAACAGTGACAGGTGAGTGTGCATCCCGGAGCCGTTGATTCGTGGAATTGGCTTCGGCATAAACGTCGCGTGCAGGTCGTGCTGGGCCGCGATGGCGCGAACGACCGTTCGGAACGTGATGACGTTATCTGCGGTTGTCAACGCATCGTCGTATTTGAAATTGATTTCGTGCTGCCCCTCTGCAACCTCGTGGTGGCTTGCTTCGACGCTGAGACCCATCTCTTCGAGGCCGTAGATAATTTCGCCACGGACGTCCTCTGCGAGGTCTTTTGGTGCAAGGTCGAAATACCCACCAGCATCGTGAGTTGTGGTGGTCGCACGACCATTCTCATCTTCTTCAAAGAGGAAAAACTCTGGCTCTGGACCGGCGTTGACGGTGTAACCCATCTCTTCGGCGCGGTCGATTGCGTTTTTCAGGACACGGCGTGGGTCGCCCTCGAATGGCTCGCCCGTCGACGTGTTGATAACATCACAGATAAGTCGGGCGCTGGTGACACCGTCTTCCGAACTTCTCCATGGAAGGATAGCAAAGGTGTCTGGGTCCGGGGTCAGACGCATGTCGGATTCTTGAATCCGGACGAAACCGTCGATGGACGACCCATCGAAATAAATGCCTTCCTCAAACGCCTTCTCAGCCTGTGCGGCCGGGATTGAGACGTTCTTTGGTGTCCCCATAATATCGGTAAACTGGAGACGCAGGAAATCTACATCCTCGTCCTCGATAATTTCGAGGACCTCTTTTGCTTCAGCAGATAGGTTTTCAGTTGTCATCTTTCGACACGTGATTGACTGTCCTGCGCGAACTAAAACCCATGCATAGTGCGCAATCCTTGCCATCAACGCAAAAAAGTGAATATTCGTAAAATTATAAAGGGTGGAATGCGTCCAGTCGGTTGATGACGTACGAAAATCTCGATGAAAAATTGGTCAATGAGCTACTTGGCGATGGTCGGGCCAGCCTCCGCAGTCTTGCCGAGGACCTTGATGTGTCGGTGACGACGGTCTCGAATCATCTCTCTGATCTTGAGGACGACGGTATCATTCAGGGATATACGCCGAAAGTCGATTACGATGCACTTGGCTACGATGTGACTGCTATTTTGCAACTGAAAGTTGAGGGAAGTGCGCTTGTCGAAGTGACCGACACCCTCTCTCAACATGACCAGATGGTCAGCGTCTACGAGACGACCGGTGACCACGACATTATCGCTATCGGAAAGTTCCTCGATACCGATGATATGAACGAGACAATCAAGGAACTGCTGACCGAGCCTGAAATCAAAGAATCAAACACGAGCGTCGTGCTCAACCCAGCGAAAGAACACGAACAGTTCGAACTTGACTTAGAGTAATCGAGCAGCGTTTCGGGTTTCTTTCACGTCGGTGAGTCTCTAGATTTCCAGAACTGTGACAGCTGTTGGTCAAGAAAGTCGGCAGTCATTCTGATAAACTCCTCTTGTTCATCGTCAGAGAGATAGCGGTGGACGCTGTGGCGGGCAGCTGGGACGTACCGTCGCCCGACAAACACACGGACACCCACTTCGTCGCTTCCGCGAATAACCCGACCAATTGTCTGCCGGGCCCGCCGGACAGCGGGAACGGTGAGTGCATACTCAAATGCGTGTTCGTCTCCGAACGCATCGCCATACGCCCGCCTGACCGCTTTCACCCGCGGCGAGCCGATATTGACGAGTGGGATACCCACCACCGCACAGCAATGCAGCTTGTCGCCGTCGTAATCGACGCCCTCGGTTAGCGTTCCACGGGTGCTGGTGACAAGCACTTTCGAATCACCACCAAAAAATTCCTGTTTCAGCTCTTCCGTCCGCTCGTTTGAGGTGGCCTGGTCGAGCAACACTGGTTTGTCAACGGCATGTTCTAAATAGCGGGCTGCCCACTCGGCTTCCCGATAGTTGGGCATCGCAATGAGCACATTGCCTGGTGACCGCCCAAGTGTTCGGAGAATGTGGCCATACTCATCACGAGTCCGATTCCACGAGTTCGGGTCGGCATTTGCTGCTGGGCTACCTCGATTTCGCGCGGTAAACGGTGTTGCATCAACCACCCAGCTTGCCCGATTCTCCTCGGGGAACGGCAGGCCGTAGCTTCGTTCTACGACTGGCCGTGTTTGCCGTAACGTTTCGAGGC
>PUNZ01000078.1 GCA_003551945.1 Halovenus sp.
GATGCTGACCAGTTGTATAATACAGCGTGTTTCCATCACGGTCAGCATAGAGAAAGTTCTGTGTCGGCGAGTCAAACTTCGAAACTGCATCAAGCGTCTCCTCGAATGAAGTGCTTTTAGTCAGATTGTAAATCGAGATGGTCGTCTCCGTCGCCGCGTGGCCTGTCCAGGCAACGCCGACCTGTTGTCCGGATTCTTCGATAACTGGTCCATGCACTGAACGTTTGACCTCGACGGTCTGGTCCTCTCCGCCCGAGACAGATATTTCCTGTTAGTCGATTTCGAATTCTCTTGTCTCATCCCCATACTCGTAGGTTTCGCCGTCACTGTCGTACCGATAAAAGTCAATGACATCCGAGCCAGCGTTTGTAAAGCCCCAGGCAGCAAAGTCTGATTCCCCAATAACAACCGTTGGGACTCCTGGAAACGCCGCACCTCTCACACGGTGGTCAGGTCCTTCCAGATGCATTTCGTACCAGATTGGCGGTGCTGTCAGTTCGAGATGGGGGTCGTTACTGAGTATCGGCCCATCACCCGCAGCGTATTCCTCGCTGATGACCCAACTGTTCGAGCCAAGAAACTCGTTTGGCTCGTATCGGGTGAGATAATCAACCACTTCGGAACCAACTGTGGGTTCCGATTTCTCCGGTGGCCGTTCAAACGGTTCACCCGCTTCGTCCAATCGATACGCATCATCCCAGTACTGTTCTCGAATAATCGGTGCATCGTGGTCCATTCTGTCCCGATACAGCTCCGCCGTTAACGCTTCACCAAATTCCTCTGTGAGGCGGGCACGCCGCAAGGTCCGGAAGCTCCCTGTCAGCGTCCAGGAGATGATCTTTTCGACCAGTGCGGTATCTGTAATCGTCCACGGTTCGGGTTCGTAATCGAGCAACTGAAACCCAAGTTCCAACGTCCCTTCCTCAAACCCTGCAGTCACGCCCTCTGCGTAGGCCGAGAGCATAGGCTCGACCTCCGTTCCGGAAAGATGGTCTGCGGTGGCTTCTGCGGCCTCCTGAAACATCATCTGTCGGTGGAATCGGTCGGATTCGACCTCGCTTTCACCGACAACTTCTGCAAGCCGCCCACTAAAGAGACGGCGTTGCAGGTCCATCTGGAATCCGCGGTCAAGTGCCTGGACATAGCCCGCAGCAAATGAAAGCGCCTCATCAGATGCTGCACTGATGTGTGGAACACCATCCTCATCATAACTGACTGATGCCGCTCCGTATGGGCTTGTAACGCTTTCAGGTCGTTCATGTCGTGTTGCATCCCAGACCGTCCCGGAAAGCGGTGCAAACTGATTGAGTAGCGCTCCAACAGGTGAGAGGGTTGCCCCCACAACGCCCGCGCCGACTAGTCCCCCTAAGACTGCCCGACGGGTCTGTTCCCGTTCCATGGGATGTTAGCTCTCACCCCGCTCTCATGTATGTTTCGTCATACTCACAGGTTGGGATAGGGCCATGCAAACACCCACACTCTACCAGAGCGGAGTGAGTTACTCGTCGGCCTCACTGATTCGTTGAGATTACTTCGACAACTGCACGGTGGTCAAGGACGGTATCTGCCCCAACCTGTCGGTCGTTTCGGCAATCAATCGCGTGTAAGAACCCCTCGCCGATATCCGAATGCAGATGGTACGCAAAGTCCTCAGCAGTCGCCTCTTGGGGAAGCAAAAAGCAATCTCTGAAGGGGCCTTTCGTCCAGTTTCCGGAGGCGGACCCCGGGAAGACGGCTTTCAACGAAAGGACATCAAAGGCGGCCGCCTCGAGGGCCTGTTGAACACCTGTCCCACCAAATTCGGACAAAAACTCTTGAATCTGGTCAAGGCCTGCCCGTTGCTTGTCGGGTAATTCATTAACAACCTCAAACGAGGACTCGCCAGGGGTATACTCGATGACACCCTGTTCGTTGGCGTTTTTGAGCGCTTTTTCAGCATGGGCTGATACGGGGACGAACGTCAGGTGGTCGTATGCTGGGTCGTTCGTAATTGTCTCCCAGTTGTGCTGGGCTGCTTTCGTATCCATCTTGTTTGCCGCAACGACCATCGGCTTTGTCCGTCGACGAATCTCTCTGGCTAGCTGCTCCCGTTCTGTCCCTTCCCATTCAAGCGGTGCAACCGGAAGGTCAAGGGACAGAATGGTCTGTTTGATTTCGCCCGCTGAAATACGGAACGCAGAGAGTTGTTCGGCCAGAATATCCTCCGGGTCCGGGTCAGCCATATGCTGGTTTTCATAGCGAGTAATTCCCTTTTCCAGCACATCGAGATACCACGCATCAAGTTCCGCTTCGAGAAACGCAATGTCCTCTCGCGGGTCGTGGCCCTCCGTTTGTTCCCCTTCGCTGTCGGTTGTTCCGGAAAAATCAACGACATGGACGAGGACGTCCGTTTCGTTGAGGTCGGTTAAAAACTGATTCCCCAGTCCGCGCCCCTCGTGAGCACCTGGAACAAGCCCCGCAACATCGACAAGTTTCACTGGGACAAATCGTGTGCCGTCCGCACAGACACCGACCGACGGTTGGCACTGCTCGTCAAATTCAGGTGCTGCACAGTCCGTGCGGACGTATGCTTCGCCGATACTGGGGTCAATTGTTGTAAACGGATAGGCACCTTCAGGAACATCATTCATCGTCGCCGCATTGAAAAACGTCGACTTTCCCACAGAGGGCTTGCCGACAAGTCCGATTCGGTAACTCATTATCCCCGAACAATGGGTGCGTTGTCTTGGCGGTTGCGTTACTGGGTTCCGGTGTATATGTCAAACCGTGCCCCACCTGCTGCACTCTCTCGGGCGCTGATATCCCAGTCGTGGGCATCCACAAACTCTGCGACGATAGACAGGCCAAGCCCGATACCACGTTCACTGGTTGAGTAGCCATGTTCGAAGATTTCGTCAACCTGGCCATCCGGGAACCCAACACCGTCATCTTCGACATAAAAGCCATGTGGGTATTCCGCTGGTCCGAGTGTCCCCACAGTAATGGTCACTGGATTTTCGTTGTGCTCTACCGCGTTTCTGAAGAGGTTTTCAAGCAGATGCTGGAGAAGGCTTGGTTCTGCAGTGAGCGACAGCCCGTTTGTGTCTTCGATACCCAGTTCACTCTCTCCAGTCTTTGTTGTCTCCCACGCGTTTTCAGCCCGAGTAGCCAGCGAGACCGTTGTTTTTTGCTCGTCTAACTGTTTCGCTCGAGCCATCGTTAACAGGTCATCAATCATCACATCCATCCGCTCGTGTGCATCAATGACATCATCGATATGCTCGATGTCCGCTGTTTGTTTGACCAACGAGGCTCGAAGTTGTGCGACATTCAACGGATTCCGGAGGTCATGTGAGAGGATGCTCGTAAACCTATCGAGTCGTTCGTTCTTTCGTTCAAGCTCACGCTTTTGCTGTTTCAGACGCTGTTGGGTTTCGATTCGCTGATACGCTTCTGCCACGTGACTGCAGAGCAGTTCAGCCAACTCAAGGTCCGCTTCGTCGAATGAATCTGGCCGTTCGTTCGCCACACAGTAGACGCCGACGTCGCCAACAGGAACCTGCATCGCAGACGTTATTCTAGATGTTGTCGGCTCACCCTCTTTCGTTTCTGACCGGTCTGAAATAAGACACGACTCGCCAGTTTCAACGACAGTCCGCGCAACGCTATTGCCGTTGGGAAATGGGCGCTCACCAACATGCATCGGTGATTCTTCGGAAGCCATCGCAGTGATAAATTCAGCATCTTTATACAGATAGAACGTACACCAATCATACCCCAGAATTTCTTCTGATGCTTTTCTCATCAGCGAATACAGTTCATCCTGAACCCGGCACGATTCAATCTCTGCGGCAATCTCATGGAGTGATTCGATTTTCTCTTTCTGCTCGAGAAGCCGATTTTGCGAGCGAACCTGTGACAGGGCTGCTTCGGCATGAACCGCGAGCAACTCTGCCAGTTCGAGGTCGGTCTCATCGTAATATTCTACCTGTCTGGAGACCGCCTGAAGGACAGCATTACCATTGAGTGGAACGGTGATTCCCGAGCGAAACTCCTCACGTTCGGGCTTTGCCAGACTGTTTCCGTGGAGGTCTGGGGTGACGTACGATTGTTGGGTTTCAAGCGATTTTAGCAGAAAGCCATCGAATCGGTCAAACGTCTCTCCTTGAGAACGGAACGATGACGCCGCAACTTTGAACGTCTCTGAATCATACCGGAATACCGTACAGAAATCAAATCCCAACACAGTGTCAGCAGTTGCGATAATACGCTCATAGACCGACGCTTCATCGGTTGCAGCCATGATATCTGTCGCAGCGTGATGTAACTGTCGCAGACGTTCCCGTTCTGATTGTTGGCTGCGAGAAACCATCTTGCTAGTAAGTTTCTTACACACATCGTATAAAAACACGACGAAATGATTTTCAGTTGAATGGTTTCGACGGTTCACACTGGCGTTCTGACATTCAAACCCATTCGTCTGTTGATGTCAGACACATGCTTATATAGGACCGCAGTAAAACACGGCACATGGTAGGGGGCCAGCATGTTCGGGATGTAACGCTGTTTATTACGCTGTACTTGCTCCTCTCACTGATTCCGTTTGTGGTGCTTAACCGAGATAATTTATCGGGAGTGAGCGACCAGGCTCTTTCGAATCCGGTGATTCCGGCTGTAGCCGGAACTGCCCTGTTGGTGATTGTTTCCGGATTGTTCCTTGCAAGCGAAGGGGTCGATCGGTACAATCAGTTTTTGTTTGCCCCGACAGACTTTCTGTCAATCCTCGTCGAGTCCTCGTTTATCATCGCGGCAATGTCGTGGTGGCTGGTCCCGGAACTATCGATGCGTCTTGATACGCCACTTCCGACGGATATGGTTCTATTCGTTATCTTGCTCTGTCAGGTGCCGATGATACTCTTTTTGTCGTTGATGACTGCGGTAGGAAAAGCGTAATTGCTGGCGTTACTCGAACCGGTACGTGACACCATCCGCAGTATCCTGTACTTCGATTCCCAACGCTTCTAAATCATCTCGCAACTGGTCCGCCCGGTCGTAGTTTCCATCGGCGCGCTCACGCTCGCGGATGTCAAGAACAAGGTCCACGAGGTCCTCAGCGACGGAGACATCACCATCATCTGCGGCAGTACCAAACGAAAGGCCCAGAACAGTTCCACCGAACTCCTCGAATGTCTCGACAGCGCGACGAAGCCCCCTGTAGTCGTACGTGTGGTTCTCTTCAACGTGACTGTTAACCGCCGTCACTAATGCAAGCAATGCAGCAAGGCCACCACGTGTGTTGAAATCGTCATCAAGCGCTTCGATAAAGTCAGAACGCGTCGTCTCGACCGCAGTTCGTAAGGACTCGTCGACCGCTTTGCTTGCTGCCTGTGTGCTATCCAACGCAGCAATGGCATGCTCATAGCCTCGCTCCAACCGCTCCCACCGTTTTTCGGCTTCTGCAACTGTTTCTGGGCTATAGGTTGCGTCATTATAGTAAGCCGTCGAGAGCAAAAACGTCCGAACGACGTTTACGCCGTACGCCTCGATAGCTTCGCTAACAGTCTCGAAATTCCCGAGTGAGGATGACATCTTCTCATCGTCCGGTGCATCAAGGAGATTGACGTGTAACCAGTAGCGAGCAAAGGTCTGCCCGGTCGCTGCTTCGCTCTGGGCGATTTCATTCTCGTGGTGAGGGAACACCAAATCCTGTCCACCGACGTGAATATCAATCGTCTCGTCGAGGTGTGTCATGCTCATCGCAGAGCATTCGATATGCCAGCCCGGTCGTCCCGCTCCCCACGGTGAATCCCATGTGAGTGCGGTTGTGACCGCTTCTTCTGGAGGTGCCGCATCGCTGTGTTGATGCTCGCTGATCGCATCCGGTGAGACCGGACCGCCCTTCCACAGTGCAAAGTCTGCGGGATGGCGCTTTTCTGACTGGTCGTCATCTGCACCCTGTGCTTCGAGTTCGTCAAGGTCCTGATTTGAGAGTTTTCCATACGCCGCAAACTCGCTGACAGCGAAATAGACCGAACCGTTTGATTCGTAGGCATAGCCCCGGTCAATCAACCGTTCGATGAGGTCGATAATTTCCGGAATATGCTCGGAAACTCGAGGATAGACCTCCGCTCGGAGCAGATTGAGCGACCGCATGTCCTCGATGATATCTTGGATATACGACTCAGCAACGGCCTGTTCGGTCTCGCCATCTGGACCGACACGGGCGATGATTTTCTCGTTGATATCGGTGAAGTTCTCGACATGGCGGACATCATAGCCGTGCCATTCAAGCCACCGATGCATCACATCGACGTGTGCCCACCCGCGTGCGTGTCCAAGGTGCGCAGGGTCGGAGGTCGTCAAGCCACAGTAATACACCAAGACAGAGTCGGGGTCGGCTGGCTCGAACGCCTCACGCTCTCCAGTCAGGGAGTTCGTCACTCGGAGCGTCATTACCCGGTAGTACGCGCCCCATCGTTTGAACGCTGTGGTATGAGTTGAGAAAATTGCTGTGTGTGGTTAGACTTGGTGCGATTCCATGATGTCGGGCATCCCAGCGGCAGCGATGGTCTCCCCAACGATGTAAGACGAGGCATCGCTTGCAAGGAACTGCGTGATGTCTGCAATTTCTTCGCTCAGGCCAATGCGGCGCTTGACCTCAGACCGTTCAACTTCATCCGCTGTCACACCCATCTGTGTTTCGACACCAGGCGTTGCGACGAAGCCAGGTGCGATACAGTTGACGCGGACGCCGTCATCGGCCCATTCGAACGAGAGCGTCTTTGTGAGGTTGATAACTGCCGCTTTCGCCGCGGCATAATGACTCATATATGGTGCACCGTTTTGCCCAGCGACACTTGCGAGATTGATAACCGTACCACCGCTTTCGGCCAGATACTCACCCGCTGCCTGCGTACAATGATATGTGCCGTGTAAGTTGATATCGACAATCGTCTTCCAGCCGTTTTCGCTGATATCGTCGAAGTTCGCCATGAAACTCGCACCAGCGTTATTCACGAGCGTATCGATGCCGCCAAACTCCTCAACAGTGGCCTCAACAAGCGCTTCGACGGCCGCACGGTCGGTCACGTCACACTCGACAGCAAGAGCTGAGCCTGGTCGGTCGCTGTCGTTAATCTCCTCTGCAACTGGGTCGACGTTTTCCTGTTCCCGCGAGCAGATGACAACATCCGCCCCCTCAGCAGCAAATGTCTCTGCAATCGCGCGGCCAATACCGCTAGACGCCCCAGTGATGATTGCGCTGTTCCCCTCAATACTAAAGTTCTTACCAGTCATCTGAACTTCCGTTCGAACGAACGTCCTCCGCAAGTATCAATCCCGGCGTTTCACCGTAGTCAACAGTCGCGACCCTTACTGAAACCCGTGAAGGACGCCCTGTCCATCAGTCGCTCCGAGGTCAGGAAGCGAGACCCGTTCAGGATGTGGCATCATTACAGCAATCTGGTCTGACTCGCCGGTAATCCCCGCAATGTTGTTTTTCGACCCGTTCGGGTTGGCTTCCTCCGTGACGTTTCCGTCGCTGTCGCAATACCGAAAGAGGACGCGGTTTGCTGACTCAAGCGCTTCCAATTTGTCAGCAGCAATTTCGAACCGTCCTTCACCGTGGGCGATTGGAAACGTGACCACCTCACCTTCTTCGTACTGTTCAGTCCACGGTGTTTCCGCGTTTTCGACGCGGAGGTGAACGTGTTCACACTGAAAACGGGCGCTTTCGTTGATCGTGAACGCACCGGGAGTGAGTTTTGACTCACAACCAATCTGTGCGCCATTGCAGATGCCAAGCACTGGGACCCCGTCCGCAGCGGCATCTCGCACCTCCGCCATGATTGGTGACTGCGCAGCCATTGCTCCGGCGCGGAGGTAATCTCCGTATGAGAAGCCGCCCGGAAGCACGATGCCGGTGGTTTCTGGGGGAAGACCGTCTTCATGCCAGACGAGTTGTGCGTCGATATCAAGAGCAGCGAGCGCCTGGAGGGTATCTCTGTCACAGTTGCTTCCGCCAAACTGGATAAC
>PUNZ01000127.1 GCA_003551945.1 Halovenus sp.
CCGACTCGGATTACTCTGCGTTTTCAACTGGTGCGCCAGGAACGTTTGTCTGGACGCTCATTAGCCCCTGTTTGGCCTTTTGTTTGGATGCATAGCCCTGTCCGCTGTCAGCGATGATATTTCCGTTATCATGGCGAAGTCGCCAGCGCCATTTATCCTGCTTATCGGCAAAGAGCTCAAAGGTTGCTTTGCTCCCTCCTTCTGTTGGCACTTCCTCATCTTTTGACTGGTCGACGATGTAGGCACCCGGCGCGTTTTTCCTGACGCTTTCGAGTCCCTGCTTTGCCTTCTGTCGGGATGCGTATCCCTCTGCACTGTCACCGATGATGTTCCCGTTCTGATGGACGAGACGCCATCGAATCTTCTCTTGTTTGTCCTCAAAGAGCTCAAACCGTGCTTTGCTCGCAACGACATCAGTTTCGACGTCGCCGTCTTCTTCTTCCCATTCAACCTCGATTTCAAGCGATATCTGTCCGTCATCGCGTTCGAGTTCAACGTCTAGCTCCGATTCTGCCGGTACGTTGACCGTAATGCTCTGTTCGTCGTCGATGGGGACCGGTTCGCCGCGCCGCAGTCGGTTAGCAATACCCTGGAAAAACGTTGCAAGTCGTCGGCGCTTGCGTGATGTCTCCTCTTCGTGAACAGTTTCCTCTGACATACACGCAACGATTTGGTTGCCAAACGTATAATTCTAGCACATAAATGTACCTGCACTGTCCTGAGTTCACTTCTTGAGCAACTGCCGCGAGGAGTTTGTCACAACCAGCGTACTGCTGATGGCCATCGCCACTGCCGCAAACAGTGGGTTAATGAGTCCGGTAATTGCGAGCGGAATTGCGATGCCATTATAACAGAAAGCCCACCCGATATTCTGCTTGACGCGCTTGTTTGCAGCACTGGCGAGGTCGAACACCGTCTCAAGCGAAGAAAGGTCATCGGTGACGATGGCGACGTCGGCGGCATCCGCTGCAAGCGCTGTCCCGCTTCCGAGCGCGATGCCGAGGTCTGCGGTGGCGAGGGCTGGCGCGTCGTTTGTCCCGTCGCCGACCATGACGGTCTGCTTCCCGGCTCCCAGTCGGTTGACTGTCTCGGCCTTCGCTTCCGGTGGAACGCCGGCAAACACCTCATCTATTCCGGGGTGGGCACGGAAGCGGTCGGCGGCGCGGTCATCGTCTCCCGTCAGCACCGCGACTTCGATTCCCTGCTCGTCGAGCCAGTCGATGACGGCGTCCCACTCTTCGCGCGGGTCGTCGCCGACCGCAGCAAGGCCGATGGCGGTTCCGCCCTCACCGACGATGACCGGAACGTTTCCGGCAGCGCTGACTTCGTTGGCGGTCTCGCTGAGCGATTCGGGGACGGTCCATCCTTCGTTTGCGAACAGGTCGGGATTACCGACGAGAATGCGTTCACCGTCGACGACACCGCTGACACCGTTTGCATGACTCTCAAAGGAGGTAACCCGGGGGCTGGGTTCATCGGGACCAGCAAGTTCGGAGTCGCTTTCGCCGACGGATGTTACACCGCCGTCGGTCGCGACGGACTCAGGCGGGGTGTCTTTACCGGCGGCAAACTCGGTCGCGACTGCCGCCGCAATCGGATGCGATGAGTGCGTTTCAAGCAACGCCGCTCGCTCGAATAGTTCGGTTGGGCCGTCGGCTTCGATAACCCGCATTTCGCCGGTGGTGAGCGTTCCCGTTTTATCGAAGACGACAACGTCGACGTCGCGCAGGCGCTCGAAGATGGTCTCATCGAAGACGACGATGCCGCGTTCGAGCGCCTCGCGAACGCTTGAGGCGATGGCAAGCGGCGTTGCGAGTCCCAGCGCACAGGGACAGGAAACAATGAGGACAGTCAGCGCAACGAGCATCGTTGCTGATACTGATGCTCCCAACGCGAGGAAGTGGATAGTCCCGACAACGACGGCAAGCACCAGCACCAGCGGGACGAAAATCGTCGCCAGACGGTCTGCAAGTTGCTGAATGCCGTGGTTTGCGCTCTGGAGATTCCAGACCATATCGGTGATACGGGCAATCGAACTGTCGGCGTCCTCGCCGACTTCGATGATAAGTGAGCCATCTTGTAACAGCGAGCCGCCGATGACTTGCTTGTTTGCGGTCTTCGGTACGGGCAATGACTCGCCGGTGACGACAGCTTCGTCGACGGTACCTTCGCCGTCGACAACCAGGCCATCGACAGGAACGCGTTCACCTTCACGGATGAGCACGTGGTCGCCAGGAGCTACATTGGAGACGCTCACCGTCTGGTGTTGGCCGTCCGGGTTGTGGAGTCGCGCTTCATCGACCTGTGCCGTCGTAAGGTCCGCCAGCGTTTCTGTCGCTTGTCTTTTAATCTGGTTTTCGTAATAGCTCCCGACGGTGACGACAAGGATGATGCCGACGGTCACGTCGTAATACATGTGCGGGTCACCGACGAAGATAGCAAGCGTGCTGTAGGCCCACGCACTGATGGCGGCCAGGGCCACGAGCAGGTCCATGTTAGGCCGGCGAGTTTTGAGGCTGACATACGCGCCCTTCAAAATTGGGTTCCCAGTAACGAAAAGAACGATGCTGGTTAGAAATCCAAGCACGAGATAGAAATACTGTGCACCGGTGCTATCGAGCATCTCGGCCATGAACGCGGCAACCTCCGGCGGTGCGTAGAGGCCGTGTTCGAAATAGGTCGGGTAGATGATGATGACGTAGTTGAGCATCACCATCATCCCGAAGACGAGACCGACGATAAGCTGATACAGCAGGCGGTCTTCGGCCTGTCGTTTGCCGAGCGGGTCGTCTTTCTCGTAGGCCCGATAGCCGAGTCCCGTCAAGGAGTCACAGAGGTCTTCTGTCCCGACTTGTTCGGGGTCGTGAGAGACCCGGACGGTATCGGTGATGTAGCTGGCATCGACAGCGGCGACAGCCTCGTCTTGTTGTGCCTGCGACTCGACAAAGGTCTCGCAGGTGGCACAGTGCATCCCGTCGATACGAAGGAAGGTCGTCTCATATCCCTCTGGAATGTCTTCTGCTGGCTCATCGTCGAGTTGTTCGATACCCTCCTCGACGGAGAGGTCAGGCCGCTCATCAAGGGTCTCGTAGACGTGTCGGCAGCCGGGACAGCAAAAGCTCGTGCCATCGGGGGTTTCGACGGCTGTCTCTGCAAGCGGGAGTTCACAGAGCGTGCAGTGGTCACCGGTGCTCATTTGTCTGGTTCCGACTGGCAGACAGTATACTGTTTGCCGCCAGCCGTAGTTGTCGAAACGGTAGTGCCAGAGAATGAATACCCTGTCGGTTGTTGTGCGCTCCGGGTGTTCTCCTGTGTGTTCTAATCGGATTTTTCGGGAAGATCGCCAGTCAATTCTTGAACCATGATTTGTCCGATGAACATCCGAAGAGTATCAATAAGTTCGTCTTCGTCAGCGTAGGAAGCGATATTTGCATCCCAGCGCTGGGTCACTGCTCCAAGCATTGCAGAGGAAACGGACGATTCGTGGACTACCAACACCCGCTCACTGTCTGGGTAGAGTTCCTCAAGAACCGCACCGACTTCTATCCCGACACCGAGATTGTCTCCGAGATGCGGTACGATGAACGCAACGACGTTGCTTGCATTTGCGAATCTGATGCTTTGAGTGGCAGCATCCATCTCAGTAAGTGAAATATTGGCGTCAACAGCAAGAAATGCGTTCACACCAGGAGTCGTCCGGAGGCTTCCCTGAACTCGTCGAAGCGTTGCCAGCATCTCATCCGTGGACGCTTCATCTGCGTGTGCTGACGGGAGAGATACCTCTTCGCTATCCATGCCCTCCGGGATGAGCGACTCAACGTCGAATGAAGTGTACGGCCCCATCAAATATACCAAGAAATCCGAGTAGGGTACTGTCCCAAGTTCGGCTTTCAGTCGCTCTCGCATCAGCAAAATATCCAACCCATTACTATTTAAATACAGGGCATACTCAATGACTATCGACTCAACAACCATTAAGTCGATAGGAGCAGTACATTGAGACAAGAACACCAATGGCAACTGCAAAAGGCGACAAAGAATATCCGCTCGATCCCGCCGAAATGCTGCCTGAGGACAGCATCCTCTCGTTCGAGGAGTACATAGACATGCAGCGTGCGATCGGAGAGGGGACTCGCTATCGGCTCCTCCATTATCTCACAAACTGTGGAGATGCAAGTCCGAAGGAACTCAAAACAGCGCTTGATATCCCTGGAAACACGCTCCATCATCACCTGAACAACCTCGTCGATGTCGGACTTGTCCAGAAGCGAGCTCGCAATGAAGCAGATAGCGATGGCCTCTTCACCTACTATCGGGCAAGTCCGTTTGGAAAACTGATTCTGGAGAATGGCGTCAAGGAACTGATGCGAATGGAAGGCGACTTTCGAGAGATGTACGGCGCCACCGACGATACCGAGTGAGTTTTTAACGATTGGTTAGTGAGAAGACATTTATACATAATAATAATACGGACTATATGAACCGTCGGACGTTTTTACGTCGTGGCTCTCCCCTGCTGGTTGGTGGGGTAGCGGGGGTGTCCGGCTGTCTTGATTTGCTTGATGATGGATATTACATTGAGGGAATACGGGTAGCAAAAGAGGTTGATCTCGAGATTAGCCCGGTAGTAGTTGATATGATGGTTACCTTCGATGACGACGTCATTTATGAAGATGTGGTTGAACTCGACGGAGAGAGGAACGATGGCTATGTGACAATACGAGAGGAGTTACCGAATGAATCTGGCCAGTTCCATATTGATGCATCCACGCCAGAAATTGATGCCGAACCGCTGAGCACCAATCCAGGTGAAAATCGTGACCAGGATTGTTTTTTCCCGAAAATATCCGTAAGTACTCTTGGCGCTCAGGATATCTCTATCTCAATAATGACACATTCCTGTGAGCAAGCCGAAATATGGGAGTGGATATGAGCATTCCTTTTTGTTGACCGTTCGGCACGCTCTTTTTTTGGCTACCGGCAGTAGCCCAGATACGATGAAACCAGAGAACGACCAGCTGCTCGATTTGGTCGGTGACCCATTCGAACTTGATGACCTGCTTGCCTACCAGGAGGGGGCAATCGTCTCCCGGACGCTCGTCGACAGCGAAGCGGTGACGCTCACCATCTTTGCCGTCGATGAAGAACAAACGATTAGCGAGCACTCCGCCCCGCATGAAGCCCTTCTGCAGGTACTTGATGGCACTGCAACCGTCTCAATCGCGGATGAAACCTATGAGGTAGAGGCAGGCGAAGGAATCGTCTTTCCGCCGGATGTTCCGCATGCACTTGCCGCCGACGAGCGATTCAAGATGCTTTTGACGATGATTCGGTGAACAGCCCGGTAATCGTATTGAGGAAAGCGTTTAGTAATACAATAACATATTGTAATACAGAAATGCCGGGTAAGACTGGTGACGGCGAAGTTATTCACGTCTCGAAGAAAGGGCAAGCAACGATACCCAAGGACCTTCGCGAACGGTTCGGTATCGAAACGCCCGGGAAGGTATTCATTCACGAAGAGGAGGGGAAAATTGTGGTCGAACCGCTCCCAGCGGTCGAAGAGATGCAGGGCGTTCACGCCGGTCGCTACGAGAAAGGAGAAGTGTTGGAACACTTGCAGGAGATGAAAGAAGAAGACAAGCGACTAGAGCGTGAGGATAACGAGGAGACTGACAAAGCTATATGACGGCCTATGTCTTCGACACGGAACCACTGATTGCCTATTTTTATGACGAACGCGGCGCACAGGAGGTGACCGAGCGGCTTCAGGCAATCGCAAACAACGAGGCAAGCGGAACAATCTCTCACGCAACCGCAGTTGAGGTCATCTACAAAATCGCGCGTCTCGAAACAGGTGACCCGAACCATGTGGCACCCGGTGATGCTGAATTTGCAGTCGGTGAGCGTGATTTACGCATCCTTCGCGGATACGGGCTAACGGTTGAGACGCCATCCTGGAGCGCTGTCGCCCGAATCAAAGGCGCGGGTGGCATTTCACTTGGTGATTCGTACGCTGCTGCGTTAGCGCTCGAAGAAGACGCGACACTTGTTGTCGGAGCGGACCCAGAGTTTGCTGACGTTTCTGCTGCTATTGACGTGTATCACATCCGCGATGCGTCGGTCTGATACGGGAATAGTTGTTGCCCTGTCGGATGGAAGGCTCCGCAAGCTCAGTAACCGAACCCCAGCACCTTGTTCGCCACGAGCGCAGTAAACGACAGGAAAAAGAGTGCGGCGAGAGTCCCGAACGCAACGTCCCACCCGTACAGGTCGGCAGTAAGCCCAACGCCGACAGAGCCGGCGGCACCTAAAACCGTGTAAACCGTCCGGACGAGACCAAAGCCTGCCCCGCGTTCTGCCGTTCCAAGCGCTTCCATGAATCGAGGGTCGATGGCAGAGAAGAAACTTGACCCAACGCCGGCGAGCAACACGCCAAGGAGGACCACAAGGAGTGAGTCACCAATGACGGCTAATCCAATGCCGAAGGCACCGGTCCCCATTGCCCCCGCAATCGCAGCGTCACGGCCATAGAGGTCTGACAGGCGACCAAGTCCGACTTGTCCAGCGATTCTGATGACGAAAAATCCCGAGAAGGCAACGCCAGCGGCAGTTGGCGTCACACCGTGAAAGGAAACGAGAAACTGTGGGAGAAACGAGAGCAAGCCCTGCGCGACGTACGTTCCTGCCGTTGCAATAACGAGCGGGAACGCGACGGACGGACGAGAGACCAACTCAACGAGTTGATTCAGTTCGATACGATTCCGAATTGGGACGGCTGGCTTCCGGGGTTCGGTCGGCCGAACACGCCAGAGAAACAGCACGAAGATAGGAATTCCAACAAGCGCCGTCACCGCAACGGCGGGCCGCCAGCCGTAACGGACACCAATCCAGGCTGAAATAACTGGTGCAAGAAGCCCCGCAAGCGGCCCGCCAACGGAGTGAAGCCCAATCGCTGTGCCAAGGTCGTCGAACGTTCTCGAAAGGAGCGTTGTCGCCACAGCATAATGCAACCCGGCGACGCCACCGAGGACAACAAGTGCCACGACGAAGAGGTGAAAGACCGGCGAGGCGGCGACGACGGCACTCATCACCGCCGTGCCACCGACCGCAATCAGAATAACTAACTTCTCTCCATACCGGTCGGCGAGCAACCCGCTGGGAAACTGTGCAAGACCGTACGCCAACCACATCCCAGTCAGTGCCAGTCCGATGAGCGTGTTCGAAACTGCCAAATCGTCGATGATAAACGGGACGACCGGGCTGATTGCCAACCGCGCAAAATAGGTCACGAAGAAGGCGAGCAAACACAACACGAGCACGGTATGACGGTACTGCCAGTTCATCAACGGTCGTGTCTTCCCTTCCGCTGAGGAGGCGTATCAGTGCGATGGTTTCGCCGCTGCCCGCCCGTTTATGCGTGTTGCTCGCATAACTCATTGTATGTCCGTCTCATTCGATTTTCATGACAGAACTGTCCTCGTAACTGGCGTCGGCGGCGCACTCGGAAGCGCAGTTGCCGAAGCGTTCCTCGATGCTGGAGCAACCGTCTGTGGTGCGGATATCGTCGACCCTGACGATGGTGACTCTCTGCTTTCTGACCCAGAGCGACTGGATTATTACCAGGGAGATTTCACCGACGAAGCTGTCGTTGCCGAAACCCTCGACACCATCGAGCAAAATCACGGCGGACTCGACCATCTCGCAAATATCGCGGGGACGTGGAAAGGCGGCAATCCAATTCACGAAACCGAACTCTCGACGTTCGATATGCTTTTTGACGTCAATCTCAAGACGATGTTTCTCGCCTCGAAACACGCACTCCCACTCCTGCAGGAGCGCGAAGGAACCGTTGTGAGCGTCTCCGCTCGGTCCTCGCTGGAAGGTGGGTCGGGCGATGGTATCTACCGGGCAAGCAAGGCTGGTGTTCGGTTACTGACGGAGACGATTGCCGAAGAGAATCGTGGAACCGTGCGGGCCAATGCCGTCATGCCGAGCGTCATC
>PUNZ01000036.1 GCA_003551945.1 Halovenus sp.
AAAAACGAGTGTGGTCAATATAATACAAATAATAGTTCATTCACAACGGAATATCTGTAGAGCGCTTCTCAACCAAAGAACGCTGCTCTTTTATCTGATCCCCAAAATCGATTAACATCTACTATGCAAATCGGCCAGATCTCCTTTCTTGTCTTTCTGTCTAAACTCCTCGGTGCGGCACTTGGTTTCGTTGCTACATTTGTTTTCGCTCGCGTAGTCGGTGCTGAGGTCCTCGGAATATTCACACTCATCCTCACAGTGGTCAGCTGGCTGACGATGGCTGGTGAATTAGGGATCAGCGGAGCAACCACAAAGCGAATCAGTGAAGCAGAGGAGCAGGGAGCGTATTTCACAGCTACAGTCATCTGGATAGCTATCCTCGGCAGTATCGCATCAATTGCGGTCATCATTGCAGGACCCATTCTCGAAGATTATATCACTGGCTATGATGCATATATGGCTCTATCCGTTGTCTGGGTCATCATAGCCCTCCTTTTTATCAGATTAGCTTACAAATTCCCAAAACGCGTTCTCAAAGGCGAACGGAAAGTCCATCTTGCAGCATTTCTGAACCCTCTCAAAGAAGCAATCCAAGGAATCATCCAAATATCGCTCGTTCTCGCAGGATTTAGCCTGCTTGGCATGCTCATCGGGTGGGCAATCGGTGGAATTTTCGTTCTCTTGGTCGGGCTTTATTTCGTTAGTACAAAACCAGCAAGACCTACACTCTATCACTTCAAAAGCCTCTTTGATTATGCCAAATACTCCTGGGTTGGGAAGCTCAAATCGCGTATCTTCAACGATATCGATATCCTCATATTAGGGGTGTTCACCTCTTCGGCAGCAGTTGGAATCTACGCTGTCGCCTGGTCACTCTCAAAATTCCTTGAATTGTTCAGTAGCTCCATCTCCTCAACACTCTTTCCCGAAATCAGTTTCACATCAACGCAAGATTCCATTGAGGCCGTCACGGGAATGGTCGAAGACTCAATCACCTACACTGGACTGATGGTCATCCCTGGCCTGGTCGGTGGATTTATTCTCGCAGAAGAACTGATGCTCGTCTACGGCCCGGAGTTCACGGAGGGGGCAACCGTTCTCTGGTTGCTCATCCTCGCAATCCTCATCTACTCTTTTCAAAAGCAGTTTGTCAACGCACTCAACGGACTGGACCGCCCTGACCTTTCGTTCCGTATCAATGTGGTCTTCGCCGCACTGAATGCTGGATTAAACCTCGCACTCATCCCGACCTACGGCATCAACGGTGCAGCAGCTGCTAGCGTCCTTTCCGTCACAGTGGCACTCTTTCTGTCCTATTATTACCTTGCCAAACTGCTTACATTCTCGCTGCCGACCGGAGAAGTCCTCAAGCAATGTATTGCAGCAGGAGCAATGGGCCTGGTTGTCCTCGGACTGCGCGAACTGCTCACCCAAACGCCGATCGCAGATTCGATTCTCCTTCTCGTTGGTGCTCTTGTCTTGCTCGGTGCCGCGTTTTACTTCGTACTCTTGCTGGTGCTTTCGCAAACCTTCCGCGAAACTGTCCACCGAAACCTCCCGGCCGATATCCGATTTATGGACTAACCAACAGTGACAACCGACCCAGCAAAAACAGAGCCATTTACTCAATCCGCCCGAATCGAGATATCCGGCTGATGTTCACAGTCTCCGTTGACGAATTGCTTGAGCACCCGTCCTTCTGCACGGTGGAGCGTCTCGCTACACGTCGATTTTGCCAATCCAAGCGTATCAGAGAGTTCCACCAGCGAAATCTTCCGTGGTGTATCATAGTAGCCATGGTCAATCGCTTCGTGAAGCAGCCACTTCTGGCGGTCTGTCAACAACTGCTCGGTGTGGTGTTCCTGTTGAATACAATCGATTTGATAGCGAATTTCAAACCGGTCAAGCGACTCGCTCAGCTTCGACAGCTGACACTGTGATAACGTCGCCTCAAAGGTTAACTCGCCATCCGTAATTTCGAGGGGCATCTTGAGGGGAACACCGGAGTCTTGCATCGCAAACAGAAGCACTGGTTCGCTCGTCTCAACTTGAACCCGCCGTCGTTTCGGTGCGGACTCAAAGACGGTCGTTTCGACGACCGAGTCTATATTTTCCAGTTCAGCGATGACTGCATCCACCTCCTCACCGAGCAATTCGACTCGGAAGAAACCAGCTTCATCGTTTGCAATCGCTGCAAGGACACGGATTCGCAGGCCAGCGAACTGCCGTGAAAGGTCACCCAGCCACGTTCCTTCGGGGATTGTTAGCGTCAATTTCGTATATGGCATCGTTAGTGGATACTTTTAGGGCGACCTAACTGGGAGTTGTCCCGTACATGTTCGGGAACAGCTGAAAGACGCCACATAGAGCCGAACACCTTCGCCAGTGTCGTTAGGACTCTTCACCGCGAATCTCTAGTCATGGCAGGGTTATTCTCACAGTTTGTCGGTAACGACGGTAATGGCGATGATGACCCATATACGTCATATGAGACCTATAGACCAGAGTTCCTTCCCGAACCAGGTCCCTCACTCGATGGCCATCGCGTACTCACTGATGACGAACATATTGCGTTCCACCAACTCACTCGTGAGGTGTTCGACGAACGCGGCGTCTATGATATGACCTTCGGCTATAATTTGGCAAAGCTCAACCTCGATACCCGGCATCCCGATGCCGGCTTTCGGTACGCACTCAATAGCGAGAACGACAGTATACTCCACGCGGAGTTTACCCCCACGACGCCCTTTTGTCCACAAAGTGACACGCTCTCCATTGGTGCATTTCGCGCATGGAATGGCCTCACAGAGCGCCATGAGTACGATATCGTCCAGGTCTCGCTTGCCAACACTCACCACCGCAGCGAGAACATCAATGCGGAACTCCGAGCATTGGCAGACGAGTTCTCGACCACAGGGTCAGTCCCAGACACCGACTCCTGTAACCTCGACGCCATGCGGAAACCGGGAGAGGACTTCCCAGCCCAAGACCACCAGACAGACACACCGTTTTGAGTCATCACCCTGATTTGCCATGACCCCTCACTGCGATGACCGTCTCTCAAGCCAGAGGCGACAGTCTGGACAGACACCTTCGGTAACGGCAACGGTTCGGTCACACTCCAGACAAAAGGCTCGATAACAGGGCTTATCACCCATTAGTTAACAATACACAATCGCTGGACAAAACTGTTGGGACAAGCGAAGATATTCGGGCGAATCCTCATCGGTGATTCGCCGCTACGGACTCATGTATGCCAGAACTTGATATCCGAGACCTGCCGCCGATAGAGCGACACCCACAGATTATGGAGGTATTCGATTCGATGGATAGCGGTGAGAAGCTCACGCTCATCAACGACCACGACCCAAAACCACTGTTTTATGAAATGAAAGCCGAAAAGCCAGCCTTCGATGACGAAGGATACGAACTCACACAGGAGGGGCCTGAACGCTTCGTTGCGACCTTCCCCAAACAGTAACACTGTTGGACAGCCAACAACCCGCAGAGCCCACCCTATAAGTGAACAGAAGCGACGATGACGACTCCTGCCAACGTTTCACACTGGTCTCGACGACTTGTCCTCACGGGGGCGTGCTTTCTCGTCATCTGGAATTTTGCCCTCATCGTCGGTATCGGTCGACAAACCGGTATTTTCCTCGGGCTATTCGGATTTGTCTTTCACACGATTTTCGGCAAAGCCTACGCACTCATCCCGACATACTTTGACCGAACTCTTTCTACTGACCGACTGCTTGCGCCCCAGTTCTTCTTGACAACAACCGGCACTATTGCACTGGCTGTCGGAACCGAACTTGTACACCCGGCTCTTCTTACGACGGGAGGCCTGCTTTGGCTCGCTGGAACCGCCGTATTCCTGGGAACGCTCATTTGGACGCTCCGTGGTAACTTTTCAGGCCGTGAGACGAGCACCGGGACACACAACGAACATCGAGTCGTCGTAGACAGAATTGCAAACGCCGGAACGCCAGTCGCTCTCCTCTTTCTTGGCCTTGGGTCTGCAGGTGTTGCCCTTTCACAGCTTGCAATTGGCGGGTCGTTCGTCGCGTACACACCGCGTTGGATTCACCTGATTGCCGTGGGCGGTGCAACAGTGCTCATCTTCTCGCTTGGCTTTCGGCTCCTCCCACGGTTTCTTGCCACCACGCCGCCCGAATGGCTTGTCTGGGCCGTCATCCCAGCCGGTATCTTTGGCCCACTATTGCTCGCTGCTGGGATTCCGGACGGACCGCTATTCCTGATTGGCGCACTGGTTCAGAGCATCGCCATGGTAGGATACGCCGCACTCGTCCTGACGCTCCTCATCCGCACTGAACGGTCCCGAATCGGATACAGCGCAATTGGTGCGGGTGCAGTGAGCGCTCTCATAGTGGTGTCTCTCGGCCTCCACTTTGCATTCGTGGGACAGACCGGTCAACAGGTGATGGCCCATTATCGCGTGGCGCTTCTCGGTTTTCTTGGCCTTACCATTGTTGGCATTAGCTACCAGTTTTACCCACCTGCCGTCTTCGATACGACCGTCCCAACAAACGCCCTGTTCGGTCTAGAAGGCCCGTTTACTGGTGACAGAATCGGCCGGCTCGTCATTGGATTCCTCTGTCTGGCAGTCTTGCTTGACCTCACGGAAAATTCGAGGCGAAAGCCTCGCCCTTCAGGGGCATGACGAGAGCGGAGCTCTCGCTGCAACCGAAAAGCTTCGCTTTTCGAGGACGGGGATGAAGCCGACCAACAGTATTCAACCGCCGTCGATGGCATAGACGGGGTTCCAACGCAATCTTTAAGCCATCTGGCAGTGATAGTATGCATAGATGGTAAAGAGTACCCGTCACGCGAAATACGAACTCTACTACCACATAGTGTTCGTGCCGAAATCGGGCGGGACCAACGGTCCCGTTGACCTCGCGGAACAGGGTTCCGCTCAGTATCGGCGTTCGCACCTGACGGGGAAGACGAAGGAACGTCTCGAAACCATCTTCGCGGAAATCTGTGAGGACAAGGGCCTCGAACTGGCCGAGTCAGAGGTCATGCCCGACCACGTACACCTGTTCATCGGGAGTCCACCCAAGAACGCCCCGTCACTCATCGTCAACTGGGTGAAGGGCATCTCCGCCCGCAAGTACAACCAACGCTACAAAGACCGCGTGAAGTGGACTCGTTCGTACTACGTCGGAACAGCGGGAAGCGCCTCGAAGGGCGCTGTCGAACAGTACATCGCTGAACAGGAAGGTGACGACAAATGAAGCGCGTCAACACCTTCGAGGTGGTTCCACAGACCGAGAACAACAAAGAGTGCCTTCTACGGCTACTCGACGCCTCCGCCTCTCTGTGGAACGAGTTGACCTACGAACGTCGTCAGAACTACTTCGGTGACGGCGACGTGTGGAACACGTCCGAATACCGTGGACGCTACAACGGTGTCGTCGGTAGCGCGACTGTCCAACAGGTCACGCGCAAGAACAGCGAAGCGTGGCGGTCGTTCTTCGCCCTCAAGGAGAAAGGCGAGTACGCCAACCCACCGTCATACTGGGGCAACGAAGAGGACGGACGAGAACTCCGCACCTACATCCGATGCAACCAGTACACGATTCAGTGGGGGAAGCGTAGTCGTCTCGAAATTCCTGTCGGGCAAGAACTGAAAGACGAATACGGACTCGGCTACCACGAACGACTCCGCCTTGAAGTCCGAGGCAACCCGAAGTGGGACGGCAAACAGGGTCGTCTGGAACTTGAGTACGACGAGGTTAGCGACACGTTCAGGGCTTTTCAACCAGTCGCCGTACCTGATTCTCGACTGGATTCATGGAAAATCAAAGATTTTCCTGAAGTCGAAAACGCTCAGCGTTTTCGGAATTCACCATTGGCTTCGGAAGAAGCCGCCCTCGACGTTGGCGCGAACAACCTCGTTGCCTGTTCCACGACCACTGGGAACCAGTACCTCTACGACAGTCGAGAGTTGTTCGGACGGTTCCGCGAGACGACCGACGAAATCGCCCGCCTACAGTCGAAACTCCGAGAGGGACGCTACAGTTCCAAGCGGATTCGACGGCTGTACCGACAGCGGACGAAGCGCCGTGACCACGCACAGAATGCGCTGGTGCGCGACCTCGTTGAACGGCTGTACGACGAGGGCGTGGCGACGGTGTACGTTGGCGACTTGACCGACGTGCTGGAAACACATTGGTCGGTCAGGGTGAACGAGAAGACGCACAACTTCTGGGCGTTCAAGAAGTTCATCCACCGCCTCGCGTGCGTCTGTGAAGAGTACGGTATCAGTCTCGAAGTCGAGTCGGAAGCGTGGACAAGCCAGACGTGTCCCGAGTGTGGCGACCACGACGCGACGGTTCGCCACGAGGATACGCTGACGTGCCCGTGTGGTTTCGAGGGACACGCCGACCTCACGGCGTCAGAGACGTTCCTTCGGGAAAACAGCGATAGCGAAATCAGGCCGATGGCACGGCCCGTGCGATTCGAGTGGGACGACCACGACTGGTCGGGGAAACCACACCCTCATGAAAGTCCCAAAGAAGTGCGCACAGACCCGCAAGTTGCCTCCGTGGGTCGGTAGCCGAACCCCCAACGGAGGAATCCTCGTGCTTTAGCGCGGGGAGGATGTCAAGTCAGCTACGGTTATCTTGCTGCCACTTTTGGGTCACTTGTCCATCTTCTATTACTCACCGCACTATTCCACACCCGGTAGTGGTGTGATCGTATCGAGTCACCACCCAGCACCCACCGACAGGAACATGTTCGGCAGAATATCCGCACCGCTGGACCGCCCACCTTTGGGTATGAGTGATATATCTCGCAACGCTCGACCCCTCCGACGGAGGTATCCGGTAGCATGAGTCGGACGAAAACTGTCGTCAATCTACTCGGCATAACGACCGTCGTCATCTACGCTGTTATCGCAACTGGCGCAGCACTTGGCTCAACGCGCCCAGTCTCATCGTGCGCTACCTGGCCATTCTGTACGGCTGAAACCACATCACTGCTTGCAGGCGGTGACTTCCTGGTTCTTACCCATCGTGGATTAACGGTTGTGGCAGGACTGTTGTTGCTCATTCTCGTTGTCTTCGCAGCGAAAAGCACACTCGGCCGGTCTGCAAAGTTCTCAATGTATGCTGGTGCAGCACTCTTTCCGATTCAGATTGCGGTTGGGGCAGCCGTTGTGTACAGCCAATCAGCCACTGTTTCACAACTCCACCTGGCAGTCGCAGTCGCTATCTTCATCACCCTCCTGTTTGCGCTTGGAAAGGCCCTCGATGAGTCGACCGTTCGTAGCGCGACACCACAACACTCTCCTTCATCAGAGCCAACTGCACTCGCCACAGCCAACAGTGGGGAAGTTCACCTCGACAATCAAGCGAGGGAGGAGGTCACCACCACGATGTCGCCCACCCTCCCCTCACGCCTGCGTGCGTATCTCGAACTCACCAAGCCACGGCTCATGTGGCTTCTTTGTCTATTGGCGCTGGCTGGGATTGCACTTGCCACCACGACTGGAGCCGCTGTCGACGGAACAACGATTCTGGCAACCCTGACCGGCGGTATTTTGGCAATCGGTGCAAGTGGAACGTTCAACCACGCGGTTGAATTCGAGCGGGATAAAAAGATGGACAGGACTGCAAACCGGCCAATCGCCACTGCACAGGTCTCACGGCGAAACGCTACCCTATTCGGTCTCTCACTTCTCGCCCTCTCGCTTGCGGTTATGTGGTTGTTCGTTAACCCGCTCGCAACCGTACTAACATTCCTCGCAATCATCTACTACAGCGTCGTCTACACCGTCGTTCTCAAACCAAACACGACGTGGAATATCGCTATCGGCGGTGGCGATGGTGCCCTACCAGCTGTTATTGGCTGGGCCGCTGTCACCGGAGACATCGGCGTTCCTGCTGTTGTACTCGCTGCTGTTGTCGTCATCTGGACGCCAGCCCATTT
>PUNZ01000145.1 GCA_003551945.1 Halovenus sp.
AAAGTATCATATCGTACATCTCTCCGAATTTTACATAATCGTTCATATGATACCTTTCGTTATCAACATGTACCGACACAGTTAACGCAGAACGTATCATTTTTTATACTGTGTTGTATGTTGCATACTATCACTTGGTACACCATGCTCCCGGACTTTGTACCAATAGAATAAACTATCTACTTGAGATTTATGAGCGTGATAGCTGAGTTTCAAACACCGTCGACGGCTTTTGAGTTGGGACAGATTCTTCGCGTGGAGCAACAGTCGTCGATCGAGCTTGAAACACTCGTGCCAATGGGGGAGGAGACGGTTCCGCTTTTTTGGGTGTATGATTCTTCAGCCGAACCGTTTATGAAATCCGTCAATGGACACAGTTCGGTGAGCGATGCGACGCCAGTTGATGAGTTTGAAGATAGGACACTGTTTAAACTTGAGTGGGATTCACAGCAGGATACACTGTTTTCGGGCTTGAAAGCAGCTGGTGCACAGATGCTGAGCGCAACTGGAACCGCGACGGTCTGGGAATTCGAAGTCCGGTTTCCGACTCACCGTGCCCTGAGCGACTTCAAATCTCACTGTCGGGAGGCTGAAATATCGATGGAGTTAATGCGGGTTTTCAACCCGACAAAGCCAGGTGGCGGACGGTGGTATGGACTGAGCGAACCACAACGAGAGGCACTTGAACTCGCTATCGAGATGGGGTATTACGATATCCCACGGCGGTGCACGACGAAAGAACTTGGAGACGAACTCGGGATTTCTGACCAAGCCGTCACTGAGCGGCTTCGACGCGCCATTGTTTCGTTCATCAATCACACTGTCTTGCATCAAGATAGCGCTCGCCGAAACTAATCCCTCTCACGCTCTATACTTGCTTTGTGCAGCGCTGTGAATCAGCGTTGAACAACCAACGTTTGTTGCTGCTAGGTTTGCTCCTATATGTATTCAACCCCAACGATGAGTCGCAATGAAAGCTGCACAAGTGCCGGCATATGGTGACGGTGATGTTCTTGAAGTTATCGAGACCGATAAGCCGGAACCCGGCAAGGGGGAAGTTCGTATTGAGGTGAAAGCAGCAGGTATCAACTTTGCTGACATCATGCAACGGCGTGGTCATTATCATGGTGGCCCAAAACCACCATACATCCCTGGCCTCGAAGTCGCTGGCGTGATTGATAAAACAGGTGATGGCGTTGGCCGTGAGGAAGGAGAACGTGTCGTCGCGATGGGTGACAGCGGTTATGCAGAGTATGCCGTGGTCGATGCGGCCGGATTGCTGACCATCCCGGAGGGGCTCTCGTTCGAGGAAGCAGCGGGCTTCCCGGTCCAGTATCTTACCGCACATAACTGTCTGCATGAGTGGGGGAATCTCGAAGCAGGCGAAAGCGTCCTCATCCACGCTGCTGCGGGCGGTGTTGGGACGGCTGCCGTCCAACTTGCCGACAAAGCTGGTGCGGAAGTATTTGGGACAGCCTCTACCCAGGCGAAACTCGATAAGGCTGTATCGCTCGGGTGTGACCACCCAATCAACTACGAGGAAGAAAACTTCGTGGACGTTATCGACGCGCAGACAGACCATGGCGTCGACATGGTTCTGGACGGCATCGGTGGGGAAACTACCAGCCAGTCGCTTGATGCGCTGAAATATTTCGGCCGGCTGGTGGCCTACGGTGCGGCCTGTGGTGAACCCGGACGTCCCCGCACTGATAACATTCTGTTCGGCAACTACACCGTCATTGGCTATCACCTCGGCCGTGCGATGCAACTCAAACCAATGAAGGTGATGGGTGCCGTTCCGGAGTTGCAGGAGATGCTTGAATCAGGCGACGTGCAAGTCCAGTTCGACCGGTCGTTCGACTTAGACGAGGTTGAAGCCGCTCACGAATACGTCGAAAGCCGCCAGTCGATGGGGAAAGTCGTTATCACGCCCTAACCGTTCCATCGCTCTCAAAATTGCGTCTTCTGGAACTGTTACAGTTCGCGGTCGTAGGATTTTGCCGTTTCGACAAAGGCTCGCACTGACTCCACTGGTGTATCACGGTTAACGCCGTGGCCAAGGTTGAGGATGTGTCCGGATGGACCGGCATCATCGATGACTTGTTTCGTTTGTTCCCGAACGAACGAGGGGTCACCGAACAGATACGATGGGTCAAGGTTCCCTTGAACCGGAATATCCCCGAGCGTCTCGCGGGCGGCGTCCATTTCGACGGTCCAGTCTAGTCCAATCACATCGGCACCGCTTGCGCGTAACTGCTCAAGTCGACCATTCATTCGCCGGACGAACACGATAGTCGGGACATCAAGGTCGGCAAGAATCTGCTTGTGCAACGGGAGGATGAACTCCTCGTAATCTGTGGGTGTGAGCGTTCCTGCGTAGGTATCGAACAACTGGACCACATCGGCACCATGTGCAATCTGGTACTCAAGGTACTCGCGGACGACGTCAGTAAATGCCTGTAACAGCGTTCGGAAAGCATCGGGGTGGTTCGCGCGAAGTTTCCGAAGCGGCATGTTGGTCCGGCTTGGTTCGCCGGCGACTGCATAGGAAGCAAGCGTAAACGGCCCGCCTGCGAACCCAATAATCGCGGCGTCGTCGCCGACACGCTCGGTTAACTGTGTGAGCAATTTCCCGACGTAATCAATCGATTCAGCAACGGGGTCATGTGTTCGGTCGACGTCGTCCGGACCAGTGACCGGATTTTCGATGACCGGCCCAACACCGCTTTCGATGCGATATGTAAACCCAAGGGGTTCCAAAACGGTCAGAATATCGGAGAACATGACCAGTCCATCCGGCTCGTAATACTCCCATGGGAGGAGCGTGATTTCGGTCGCTACGTCGGGTGTTTTTATCGCCTCAAGGAACGTGTACTCACTGCGGATTTCACGGTACTCAGGAATGTGGCGGCCGGCCTGACGCATGAGCCAGACTGGGGGTCGTTCGGTTCGTTCCCCACGAGCCGCGCGGACGAGGAGATTATCCATTATCGGTGATTGGAATGAGGGGGTGTTAAGGACTTCTGATGCCAGGCGCGTTTCTCAACTCGAAAATTCGATAACGCTCATCTCCGAAGAGAGTGGGAACAGTTCAGAGACTGGGAACGGACTGTCTGCGTTCAAAATCGCCTCGGGGTCATCAGTGAGGTTCTCAGCGCAGTCCATGGCTTGTTCTTCGGAATTGAGGTTTGACGCGCTACTGAGACAAATGAGCGCTTCGGATTCGAAGTGGTAGGTGTATCCATCACCGCTTTCTCGGTCGGTGATTCCTCTTGCAACTTCATCTTCTACTTCTTCCAGTGGTAAACCATCTAGGTGCGTCTCGTTTCCGCTGTCAAAGTTATCGTTATATCCTTCCCATTCGTCGCCGCCATCAAACAGTACCCACTCTCCAACTTCGGGTTGATAGACAATAATCGATGATGGGTCCTCGTTTATATCCTCAGTTGTCTGGAAGGCCGGTCCGCCGTCAACGGGGTCGATATCGTCGTGATACTGCGCAAACTCCGAGGGACCCGCATATATTGTCTGTTCTTGCTCGTATTCGAAAAACGAATCATTTCGCAAAATTGCAAACTCATCACCCAACGTAAACTCAACAGTCACGCTTGTGTCGTCTACTGTCACTCCCTCATCTGTAATTGGTGTACTGAGTTCATCAGTGAAATGAGCGGCCCATGCGTCAACGAATTCCGTTTCGACACGCATTGTCACATCCACCGGAACAGTGCCGTGAACGTCACCATCACTGCCGATGACGGAGTATGGCTCAACTGTTTGACGTAGTTGTTCGTTGAGCTCCTCGGAGCGCGTGGTCGATTTCTGTGCGTGCGTTTCCGTTCCAGGAGTCAGGGTCTCGAGTGCGGTGATATCAGTTAATCCAAGCGATAGCTGCTTTCCATCAAAATCGACCGGAGGTGGAGACAGCAGAACGGAGTAGGTTCCCTGTTGCTGAATGACGGCACCGCCCTGGTAGGCTATTGTCGTTCCATCCTGCGTGCGGTGCTCAACTGTTCCCAGGGTAAATTCAGTGCTATTTGTTGTCCCATCCGCGTCTAACAGATATGCTTCGTCGACCGTTGCCGCAGCAGTAATCTCAACAGTCCCCTTGTCTGGATACGTTGCGAGGTCGTCACCAGCAAACGAGGGATAGGTGAAAGCGGTACTCGCATCGGTCGAACTTCCCGAAATTGTCGCTAGTCTGTCATCCATCTCAATCATCGAATCTTGGGTGATTCGGTCTTCGGTATCAGCAAAGATACTTCCAATAACTGTCCCCCCAAGGCCGAGTATCATCATCGCAGTAAGCAAAGAAATGGAGATAAGAAGGACTGTACCGTATAGCTCCGACACAGCGCGAGTCTCATCCTTAGTTCTGGTACGAGCCATTATCTCCCTCATTATCAATCTTGAATACCAGTGGATATAAGTATTGAGTTTTAAATGTATCCTTTCGTTGAAATTATGTCCTTCTTTTCTGCAGCGTTATTTTGCCTGCTCACCTTTGACGGTTGCTGCCGACGATACTCGTCACAAAATCTGTTTGGATAATCATTTAATACCCGACGTGTAACTGCGAGGCATGGCACCACGAATCCTGATTATTGGCCCGCCAGGGGCAGGCAAAGGAACCCAAAGCAGTAACATTGCCGATGAATACGGTGTTGAGCATATTACGACAGGTGATGCGCTCCGCTCGAACAAGGATATGGATATCAGCGATATGGACACCGAGTACGACACACCACGGGAGTATATGGAAGCTGGTGACCTCGTCCCAGATGCAGTTGTCAACGCCATCGTCGAAGAGGCACTGACGACCGCTGATGGCTTTGTGCTTGATGGGTACCCCCGGAACAAAGAACAGGCAGAGGAGCTAACAGACATGACGGAAATCGATGTCATCCTCTCCCTTGAAGTGGGGCGAGAAGAGCTTATCGAACGGCTAACTGGCCGCCGGGTCGACCCGGAGACCGGTGACAACTACCATGTCGAGTTCAATATGCCGGATGATGAAGAAATCAGAGAGCGACTTGTCCAGCGCGATGACGACACCCGCGAGGCGGTCGAAAACCGACTTGATGTGTTTGAAGAAAACACTGCACCTGTGATAGAACAGTACGCAGACCACGACGGGTTTGTCGAAATTGATGGTGAGCAGACACCTGCCGAGGTTTGGGCGGATATCGACGCCGCAATTCAGGCGGCCAAATAAAAAGTTCTTAACCATCGGCCGCGCTAGAGATGTGTAATGCCACGGACCGCAGAAAAGGTAGACGAGCTCGCTGAGGAAGGCGAGCATATGACTGACGCTCTTGAGGAGGTGCTCAACGTGGCCGAAGAGAAAGGTACGGTCACATGGGGTGATGTCAGCGATAGTATCTCCTCAGGCGCGTGGGGCCGACTCATCGAGAAGGGTTTGTTGGTTGACGTAGACGGCGCTGGGTTCGTCATTGACGACCCCGATGGCGTCCGTGATGCGCTTGAGGAAGCAGACCCCACCACTGAAACGCCCGAGGTCTCATGGACCGTCTACGATAAGATGGCCATCTTTACGCTCCTCGGTCTCTTTGTCGGTTATGCGTTTTCCTCCGCACGAGCGGCTATTGGCGAAACGATTAACCTGTTCCTCGGCCCGCTAGAGGCTGCGTTACCGTTTTATCTGGTCATCCTCATTCTTGCCCTGTTAACTGGCCTGTTTTCCTCTATCATGCAGGATAACCTGATGAATCCGGAGATTATGGGCTCATATAAGGAAAAGACTGAGGACCTCAAAGAACGACGAAAAGAGGCCAAAGAGCGCGGAGACGACGAGGCTCTCGAAAAAATCCAACAAGAGCAAATGGAGATGATGACCGAAAACCTCGGAATGATGAAAGCGCAGTTTCGGCCGATGATCTGGATTATGCTCTTTACGATTCCAGTGTTCCTCTGGCTGTTCTGGATTGTGCGCGACCTTGGGGTTACGGTGACGGACCCAGTCATCATCATGCCGTTTTTCGGCGAACTCAGTAGCTGGCAGGCCGGCGTTGTCGGGCCAATTGAGGTCTGGCTTGTCTGGTATTTCATCTGCTCGCTCGGGTTTACGCAGATTCTCCGAAAGGCGCTGAACGTCCGAACGTCACCCACTGGGTAAGGGTCGCTAACGGCTCATTCTCCGGGCCAAACTCGCAACTTCTTTTAGCACCACTACCTCACGTTAGATATGTTGATTACTGTCTCCGGGCCAGCGGGCAGCGGCAAGAGCACGCTCGCTCGGTCACTTGCGGATGAGTGCGGTTATGAGCATATCTCTGGTGGTGATATTTTTCGCGAGATCGCTGCCGAGCGCGAGTTGACGCCGCTTGAACTGAACAAGCAGGCCGAAGACGATGACCAAATCGACCGCGACCTCGACCAGCGGCTGCGAACCATTGCAAAAGAACGCGATGGTGTCGTGCTTGAATCCAGACTTGCTGGCTGGATGGCTGGCGAGTATGCCGACTTCCGCCTGTGGCTTGATGCCCCCCTCACTATTCGGAGCGAGCGGATTGCAGACCGCGAGGATAAATCAGTTGCACAGGCACGCACTGAAACTGAAGCACGCGCAGCAAGCGAAGCACTCCGATACGAGGAATACTACGGCGTGGATATCGAAGACCTCGGTATCTACGACCTTGTTATCAACACTGCCCGGTGGTCGCCGGCCGGTGTCCTTTCGCTTGTCCTTGCTGCTGTCGAATCGTACAATCTCGACGGTGACGAAGGGAAACTTCCGGTCGAAGGCGTCAGTTACAATTTCTAACATGACACTACGCGGCCCACCCTCTGAGCGGTCTCCGGCGGAATTACTCTCGTTTGGCGTCGTCAACCTCGATAAACCGCCCGGTCCCTCTGCGCATCAGGTGGCAGATTGGGTCCGCGAAACGACGGCAGCGTCGATGGAGGCGATGTCAGACTCTGAAAGCCCCCCTCCGATTGACAGAGCAGCACATGCCGGAACGCTTGATCCAAAAGTGACTGGGTCGCTCCCGATGTTGCTCGGCGAAGCCACGCGCGTTGCACAAGTGTTTGACGACAGCGTCAAAGAGTATGTGGCGGTGCTTGAACTCCATGGCCCACCACCGGTCGATTTGGAGGCGATTGTCTCCGAATTTCAGGGGAAATTGTATCAAAAACCCCCACGGAAGAGCGCTGTCAGTCGGCGGCTTCGTGTTCGAGAAGTACATGAGCTAACAATCCTCGAGCAAGATGGGCGAAAGGTCCTCCTGCGCGTTCGCTGTGAGGCAGGCACTTACATCCGCAAGCTTTGTCATGATATCGGGCTTGCGCTCGGTGTTGGCGCACACATGGGCGACCTTCGTCGAACAGCAACGGGACAGTATGACGACCGTTCGCTCGTCACGATGGAGGATTTTGTTGATGCACTTGCGTTCTGGGAAGCGGGCGATAGCGACCTGCTCTATGATTGTGTTCAACCGGCAGAAGCCGTTCTTTCAACGCTTCCACGAGTCTCCATTGCGCCGAATGCTGCTCGTGAGGTTGCCAACGGTGCGCCGGTCTATGCACCCGGTGTGATTGGTGTTGAACCTGCCCGCGATGGTGGCAAGAATCCCGAACAGGGCTCACTTGTCGCGTGTTTCACGCCGAATGAGGCAGCAGTCTGTCTTGGAACCCTTGTCGGAGACCCCGATGCAGAGTCAGGACTCGTTGTCGAGCTTGAACGCGTTCTCGTCTGAATCGAAGGGCTTAATCCCTGCACAATCCTCGGACAGTATACGGGACCGTGGGGTAGTGGTATCCTCTGCGGATGGGGTCCGTAGGACCCGAGTTCGATTCTCGGCGGTCCCACTACGTTTTCTGACACACCACCCCACTCAAGTATGGGGTGAGGAACACCGATAGCGAACTCAAAAGCCGATAGGCCGCGAATCTCTCCTCTTTGCGAAACGCTTCGTTCCAGGTGAATGAGAGATGTCATACGCATCTTCATTAGCCCTGAGATGCGCAGAGTAGCTGTAAAATGTTCCAACTGTGGGCGTCCCTTGTGTCAGGTCTCCTTGCTGGTATCGCTGGATATGCAGTGGTCGCTATCTGTGCTGGCCTTCTTGCAGCGGCTGTGATATACGCCTATACCACGAGAAAAACTGGCGAAAGACCGGAGGGCACCTCCCCGTCACAACCGGAAGAAGGAGAAGAAATACTCGGCCTCGGTGAGCTTCAACAGACAACCGAGGCAAAGCCTCCCTCAGACCCACAACCAGAACCGACGGTGCGTGAGGGAAGTACACCCCTGACCCTCGATACGAATCCGAAAGCTTCAGAGCCTGCAAAGAGTGAAACCGTAACCCAACCAGAGCCAAAGCCGGATACAACGTCAGTAGACACAGCGGGTGGCACCAAAGAGAGCCCCCAATCACCAACGACAGGTTTCGAAACGGAGCACCAGCCCAGCGAAGAGGTTACTGAAAGGCCATTCCGGGGCCCAGAGGTAAAAACAGAAGAGGAGTTCGAAGAACCAACCTTTCTGTCAACGCTTGCCGAACAGGTGTGGACCGAATATGACACAAAACGCTGTGTGTTAGAGGTTGATTGCGGTAGGCCGTTGTCACGTGAGCAATCACAGGCGCTTGAACCAGTACTGGAGCGCGTGTTAGCACTGCTGATTAAATCGATATCCGCGGAAAGAAAGCCAATTACGGTTGACCGATTGCTGCAACGAGCAGAGGAGACGTTCAACCAAACAGAGACCGGCCATCGAAAACGGGTTGCCACGGATGGCGGGTGCATTGAGCGAAGCGAGTGGGTAACTCTCTCGTATGATGATGGGCAATTGGTTGTTGAACACAGTATCCGCAACGGCCAATCACCACAATCCTTTTACAACCAATTGCCGACGGTACTGAACAAAGTTGAGTCAATATCCGCGGGTGAGGTGACTGATACACTCTCCATCGATGTGGAATGAACGAGACACACTTTCAGCAACTGACCTCGTGCGCGTGCGACCACTCTCCGATAGAAGTTTGCTCTTGAGACCACGTTTGGCCTCATCATCGCCGTAGTCGACGTTGGGCTTGGCATCACGGAGGTTCGCTAAGCAATTTGAGCCGCCGATTTTACGGTTGCCCCGCAAAGTATATACTTCGCTTGTGGCTTGTGAAAACTAATGAGTACACGCGTGGTCGACCGGGTCGAAAACTGGAACGAGCGGTCGTTCACGGAGGGGTATCAAGCACTTGCTGACCTCGCCGATGAGGAGTTTTCGGGCGTTGTCCGGACGAACGGCACGGCACTGTTTATGACAAAAGGCGTCGCAATTGGCGTACAGGACGGCACTCTCGATGATTTTGAGGGGGCCGCGGGCACGATTTATGAGTCACCATCTCCGGCACTTCCTGTCCTTGCGGTGATGCAAGCTGACAACGAGGGTGTTCGCGATGAGTTCTATTCCGAGAAAACGAGCCTCAGTGAAGTCGATGGGAAACTCTCCGAAGGTGGCTTTACCGGCTACATTGAGCTTTCCGAGAATATTCTCTCCGGCGATTATTATCTGGTCTACCATGGTGGCCGTTCAATGAGCGTTGGCTTCGTCGGTGAGTCAGCACGACTTATCGACGGTGACGAAGCCTTCGAAACGGCAAACGATGAGGTTGGTATCTACCAGATTCGGCCTGCAAATATCGCGCCACTCGACCTTCCGGACCCACCGGAGCCAGCAGCTATGGCTGCTGAGGATGGTTCGACAGCAACGGACGCTGAGACCGAACAAGGGAGTAGCTCCGACGCTGTGGAAGCTGAAACAGATGACAGTGATGCGACCGACGCAGTGAGTGAAGTGGAAGGCCGGGACACCGACGAAGCCGTTTCTCTTGCGGACTCCGCCTCCGAACCAGCGTCTAATCCGGCCCCAGCCGAATCAGACAGTGCTGCTGGTTCGTCTTCATCCGACCGTTCGGGTGAAAATGCGCAGGCTTCGGCTGAAGAACAGGGTCAAACGCCTTCACAATCGCGTCAGTCGACCGAAGGTCCCAGTAGCGACCCCTCGCCGTCACAGCACCAAGGGGCCCAGAATCAACCACCAAAGGCGCCCTCTTCCGACTCACCGCCTCGGCCGACGCAGACCGAATCACGGACCCAACCAGCAGACGGATACACCGCTCAGGTGGAAACACAACAGATGGAAACGCATGCGATTCCATCTCTTGACCCCTCACGGACACAAAAAAAGCAGCGGGAGTCGCCTATCCGAACACAGGCCGTCCGCACCACACCGCAACAAACAGGCAGTCAACCTCAACAGGCGTCCCCTCCTCAGCAACCAGCGCAGCCAGAACCAACTCACCATCTTGATAGGCCAGCCCACTCACCGAATGTACCGCCAGAAGAACAACGACAGGATGAGCAGACTGGGACTCATTCGGGCACACCGGCTCATTCAACTGCAGCGACTGAAAGCGCTGGGGAACAAACAGCGGCTGAATCAGAAGCACAGAAAGAGGAGCTTGAAGCGCTCGAATCAGCCAAGGAACAACTGGACGAGCGAGTTGCAGAGCTAGAGAGCGAGCGCGATACGTTGGAATCGGAAACAGAAGAACTGACCGCGGAGCTAGCGGCTGTCCGCGACGAACGCGATGAACTGGCTGTAAAAGTTGAAGAACTGCAATCCGAGCTCACGCGGCTTGAAACTGAACTTGGCGCAGCACCCGGTGCTGAACAGCGGATTACGCCACAAGAGGCCCTGCTTGGGACTGATATCTTCGTCAGGTACCAATCAAAAGGGGAGGCAACGCTTGAATCAGCACATGAAGGTGCTGCCGATAGACAGGACCTCAACAGCAACCTTCGTCTCGAAAAGCACACACAGTTTGAGACAGAGTCGGCTTCGGTCGGTGGACAGACCTACACGGAATTTTTGGACAGCACAGTCGAGTATCAGTTCGTCGAGTGGCTGGTCAGAGAGCTGTTGTTCGAGATACGGGATACTGGTCATGCAAAGGCCCTCGCGGACCTTTATGACGTTATCCCCAACATTGACCGTGCGGAGATAGGGGGGGTTATCAACGTTCGGTTGATGGAAGACGGTAAGGAAGTAACGCTTGAGGAGTCGTTCGATGTTGTGTTGCGCGACAGAATGGGTGACCCATTACTCGTTGCAAATCTGAACGATTCCCGCGAAGCAGCAACGGCGGGTATGATGGAACGACTCATCACCTCCGCCGAGCGGGTCGGTGAATCGGTAGATGGATTTTCAGGGGCGTTTCTCGTCACGCGCAGCTTCTTTGAACCGGGTGCGCTCGAAATCGCAGGGGAAGCTACTCAAAGCGGGTTCCTGACGCGAGAAAAGCGAAAAAGCTTCGTGAACCTTTCACGGAAAACTGGGTATCATCTGTGTTTAGTCGAGGCTCGTAACGACAACTTCCATATGGCCGTTCCGGAACTCTAACCTTCGATTTCTGCAGCTTCGTCGAGCTTCATCCCATCGAGCTTTTCGATGATGTGGTCAACTTTACCGTCGAGTTCTTCGACAAATTCGTGTGTGTCATCGGTCGTAATCGCACCCTGGCTCGATGGTTCGATGAGGTTTTCTTCTTCAAGAACGCGAAGTGAGTAGCGTACCTTGTGGTGTGGGTAGCCTGTTTCGTTCGACATTTTGACGATGCCGATTGGTTCGTTCTCAATAACCATCCGCAGAACCTGCAGATGTCGCTCCAACATGTCGACTTCCTTTTCCAGTCTGTCTATCATGGCACTTGTTAACTAGTATTGGCATGATTTAAAAGTTACCCTCGGCGTCCATAATACATCAACAAAGTGAGGTGTCTTTCATTTGGCGTCCCTTGTCCGCACAGTCATCGTCCTCCCGACTCTACCTTCTGTGGGGTCAAATGGCCACCAATTGACAGCATTTGGTGCGTAGCCTGCATGACTATCCCCAATTGTCAGGTGACTCTGACTGTGAGCTTAATATGTGAACTTCGCACATGGTTAAAATAAACCTTTGGCTTCCGTATCAATTTCCGTCATGTGGTGGTGGCTTCTTGTGCCAGCGGAGAGTCAATCGGCGACCGTAATCTGTTTACCGTGGTGGACGGAACTGTCGGCTGATGACCGTTACAATCGTCGGCGCACAGCTCGGTGATGAAGGAAAGGGCGGAATTGTCGATCTGTTTGGCGAGCCTGCGGATGTCGTTGCCCGGTATCAGGGCGGAGACAACGCGGGTCACACCGTCGTTCACGAAGGCACCGAGTACAAGCTCTCGCTGATTCCTAGCGGCGTTGTCCGCGGAAAAATCGGCGTGCTTGGCAACGGCTGTGTTGTCAACCCTCGGACGCTCTTTGACGAACTTGATGCACTGGGCGAGCGTGGCCTTGAACCGGACGTTCGCGTCGCCCGTCGCGCGCACATCATTTTCCCATACCACCGGGTACTTGATGGTATCGAAGAGGATGTAAAAAGCGAATCAGACCAAGAAGTCGGAACCACCGGCCGCGGTATCGGTCCAACGTACGAAGACAAAATGGGCCGCCGCGGTATCAGAGCCGGTGACCTTGCAAATCCGGAGGCGCTCCGTGAGCAACTTGAGTACACCGTTCCACAAAAACGAGCCCTTGCAGAGCAGGTCTACGGGGTTTCGGTCGGCGAAGAGTTCGACATTGACGCCCTCTATGAGGAATATCGCGAGTACGGTGAGCGGCTTGAATCCGAAGGGATGCTGGTCGAGGCGGGGAACTTCCTTGCAGCCCGACTCGACGCTGGGGAGAATATCGTCTTTGAGGGTGCACAGGGAACGATGATCGACATCGACCACGGAAACTACCCCTACGTGACATCATCAAATCCAACGGCAGGGGGAGCAGCACCAGGAACAGGGCTCAGCCCTCGCGTTGTTGGCGATGGTGATGTTGTCGGTATCGTGAAAGCGTACCTCTCGCGCGTCGGGAGCGGCCCAATGCCGACTGAACTTGCTGGGGTCGAAGGCGATACACCCGGCTATGAGGGTGACGCAGACCCCGATGATGAGGAACTAGCCGAGTATATCCGTGATGCCGGTGGCGAGTACGGAACCGTTACGGGCCGTCCACGACGTGTCGGTTGGCTCGATATGCCGATTCTCCGCCACGCCACGCGAGCAAGCGGATTCACCGGGCTTGCAGTCAACCACATTGATACGCTTGCTGGACTTGATGAACTCTTTGTTGGCCATGCCTACGAAGTTGATGGGGAGGAACGCTTGACTGTACCAGCAACGACCGAGCGCTGGGCCAACTGTGAGCCAGTTTTCAAGGAGTTCGATCCATGGCCTGAAGCGGACTGGAACGCCGTCGCGTCGGAAGGATACGAAGCGCTTCCTGAAAACGCACGGACGTATCTCGAATATATTAGCGACGAGCTTGGAGTTCCCATTTATGCAGTCGGCATCGGCCCCGGACGAGACGAATCAATTGTCCTCGAACATCCGTTTGAGTGACGAGTGATACGACTGCAGTGGTGGACGCATTCTTCACTCTTCTAACCTAGTTGTCTACGTTGGCATGAGCGATATGCCAATAAATTAATATTATGGGGTAATAACACAGGTGCATGTCATGCCCTCCAAGACAGCTATACCGGTTCCCGATTGCTATCGTACTCTCATCACTTCTGTTGTTTGTGATGCCCGTTAGTGCAGAGCAATCGATTACTGAACCATCTCAACTGGACCAAGGGATTCTCGCTCCGCTCTTTACGCTCCTTGTTGGACTTTTATTAATTCTGTTTGCCCCTTCATTTACCGACCGAACGACTCAGCGCATTCTTGATAATCCAGAAGATACGTTCTTTTATGGGATTGGGTTAGGCATCCTAACGATTGGTCTGTTTGTATTGCTAATTATTACTGTCATTGGCGTTATTCTGTTACCATTTCTCATTATATTCATGATTGTGGCTACTGAGATTGGATTTTTAGCTACAGGACGGGTGTTTGCTGATAACTGGGCCGTCATCCTTGGTATTGCAATGGGGTTTTCCACGTTTGCTGGGCTTATCCCCTATCTTGGGGGAGCACTGGGGCTATTCCTCGGTGCCTTTGGATTCGGAACGCTCTACTTTGAGTATCGGAGTTCCGATGACTCTGGTCGTTCCGGTCGAAACAACCGCTCAAAGAAGCAATCGAACGTCCGGTCGCCACCGATGTGATGGCTCACGCTCCGGCAGTTATCGCCTCACTCGCGGTCGTCTCGTTGGTCCATTAACGCCACAAGCTCGTACGGGCTCTTTCCCTTTCTGATACCATCGAGCAACGCAAAGGCATCACTGGGCGAGAGGAAATGGGTGGTTATTGCCCGGCCTAACGGCGTGGGTTCTAGTCCGTCGATGAACTCATACTCAAGCAGCTTTCCGAGGGCAAACTTTGTCGGCACCTCTCCGACCATGGCATCGTTCAGTTGTTTAGCGTGGGCTCCGCCGACGGTGACGTTTGCCAGCGTTTCGGAGATTGCGGCCTCCTCGTCATACCCGGTCTGTACCGGCTCCATCTCTCCTTTGAGCAACTTGAACGCGACTTCATCCTCGGTCATCTCTTGACTGCCGTGATAGGAACCCTCGGGTTCGACGAGCAAATAGACTGTTCCGTTATCGTGATAATCAGGTCGTCCCGCACGGCCGAGCATCTGTGAAAACTCCTGCACGCTAAGCCATTCGATACCCATCGCTAGCGAATCAAAAATGACCTGTGAGGCGGGAAAGTCAACACCCGCAGCCAGTGCAGCCGTCGTGACGACCGCTGCGAGCTCCTGGTCTGCGAACTGTCGCTCGACGCGGTTACGACGCTTGTTATCGAGTCCAGCGTGGTACGGGGCAGAAGCATATTCGAGTTGCCGTGAAATCTCGTGACAGCGCCGCCGTGAGTTCGTGAAAATGATTGTTTGCCCACGATACCCCTTGCTTGATTTGGTATCGAACGCCCGCCTGACGAGCTTATTTTCGATGTGGATTTTCTCTCGCCCGTCGACAAACGTCACGTGCCGTTCGATAGGGACTGGTCGCTCCTCAAACTCGATAAGTGTGGCTCGTAACGCACCCGCGAGCCGCTCTGGGTTCCCTACCGTCGCGGAGAGATATATCCACTGGGTGTCGCCTGCTTGTTGTCGACAGACGTGTTTGAGCCGCGAAATGAGGCCGTCGAGGCGGTGACCCCGTTCACCCTCACCGAGTGTGTGGACCTCATCGATCACGACTGTCCCAACCTCGCCAATATCCCGGCCGGTTCGAAGCGCGTGGTCGACACCCTCATAGGTGCCGACAATCACGTCCGCACCGGGGTCAAACCGCTCGCCGCTGTCGTTGATACGGCTTGCCCCGACGCGAAGCGTCACATCGACGAGATCGCCGTACTCCTCTTGGAAGTCGTGGTATTTCTGATTGGCCAACGCGACAAGTGGGACCAAAAACAGCAGTTTCCCCTTATTATTCAGCACCCGATTGATGCCAGCCAGTTCCCCGACGAGCGTTTTCCCCGTCGCGGTGGCGCTCACAACCAGTTGGTCCTGGCCGTCGAGACTGCCATTTTTGACTGCAAGGCTTTGAACCGGGAGGAGTGTCTCGAAGCGGTCTTCGAGTTTGTGTTGGAGTCCGGGATGAAGCGAGAGCGAGTCGACGGGGACTGGGTCAACGTCTTCGACTGTCGGACTAATCTCATCGAATTTGGTTAGCTCGGGGTCAAGTTGTCCCTTGAGGAGGTTCGTAATCCGCTCTAAATCTTGTACTTCAAGCAGAAGTGCTTCAAGACGCTCCTGTGCTGACCCTGAAATTTTCCCGTGATAGGCGAGCTGTCGGTCAAGTTCTACCCGTGCACACTCCGGACAGATTGATTCGTTTTCGGTTTCGATTGCAGTCTCGCTCGTGATTGGGGAGTATCGGCCATCCGAGGCGCAAAACCGACAGGTTCGGACGACTTTTGCCTCTAGCTGATAGCCATCGAATAATTCCTGAAGTTCTTCACGCCCGTGCTTTGAGGTTTGTTCAGAGATGCGAATACGTGACGCTCTCCGTGCGATATCGACGAACTCATCAGGGCTTCGTAACTCTTCGTTCGAGCCATCGATAACCCGCAATCTGGCTGGGCGTGGGCCAGCGTTCGTCTCTTTGATTTCGAGACGGCCATGAAATAACCGTTCCCCGCCGCGGTTTGCCACAACCTGATACGCGTTCTTGCCTTCATGAAGGAACAGCGTATCGACGCGGGCAGCCTGTCGGGACACGACAAGTTGTAACAGCTACCCGTATTTGAGTCGTACGGACTGACTTATCCCGGCTTCTGGTCACTTACCATTGTCTCGCCTTGGAAACTAAGTAGCTGTACGTCGATTGGTCTGTTATGGCCTTTCGTATGGTGCAGCCGGAGTATACCGGAGCAAACCGCTGCTATCCTTGCACGGTGGTCAATCTCGTCATTGCTGCTGTCTTTGCATTGCTGGTTGTGGGCGTAGGGGCATGGGCAGATTTTCTGGTGCTTGGTCTAATCATGGGTAGTCTCGTTGCGCTTGGTTCGGTCCTGCTCATCTATTTCCGTGGCTATCTGGTACCGGGGACCCCCGCACTTACCAGACGGTATCTGCCCGCTCGGGTGCTTGCGTTGTTTGGCAAGGAACAACCTCAGTCGGGCCAACAGCTTGAGCTCGACCCCGAGGCGGAGCTCCGGGACGCAGGCATTGTTGAACCGTGCGAGACCGGTGACGACCTCTGTCTCACTCCTAGCTTTGCAGACGAGTGGCAATCTGAAATCAGGCGGCTTAACGGGGCCGATACCGACCGCAAGAGTCTGAATGCTGTTCTGGATGTTGGGGATGGTGAACTGACGTTCGAGGACTATCCTGGAGCCTTCCGTGCACGAATCGGTGGTGACCGTATCGGTACATGGGAGTCGGAAGCCGCATTTCGTGCAGACCTTGCCAGTGCCACCGTCCTCAAATCACGTTATACAGATTGGAACGACCGTTCAGTGGAAGCGAAGGGACAACTCCTGCGTGCAGTCAGACTGTTCCTCGACACCTGTCCATCCTGTGAGGAGCGCCTCACGTTCGCCGCCGAGACGGTCGAATCCTGCTGTTCAACACACGAAGTGGCCGCACTGTCGTGTGGTGGATGTGGGTCGCGACTTTTCGAGACCCGATTACCCTGATGCTGTCCGAGAAACCAGCTAACTTATTGGTACTTTGCAAAACCGTATGCTACTTATCTCCTGTCCTGTTTATTCCAACTGAATGGATGAGCCCGTTCTCCTCACTGGCGCTGGTGGACACGTCGGGCGGACGATATACGAAGGTCTGAAAGACGAGTATGACTGGCGCTTAATGTATCATAGCCAGCCCGCGGAAGAGCCTGACGTCCCATATTTTACGGGGGAAGTACAGGATATGGACGACGTAAGCCCTGCGATGGAGGGCGTCAACGCCGTCATCCATCTCGCTGGAGACCCTCGTCGCGAAGCACCATGGCATAGCGTTCTGACCAACAACATCGACGGCACCCACACGGTCTATGAAGCAGCTGTTGAACACGATGTCGAGAAGGTCGTCTATGCCTCCTCAAATCATGCCGTCGGGGCGTTCGAAACGGACGAACGGACCCCCGAGATGTACCGTGCTGATGACTCGTTTCGGCTTGATGGGACAGAGCTCCCGCGTCCAGGGAATAAATACGGTATCAGCAAAGCAGCCGGCGAAATAATCGGCCGATACTATCATGATGAGTACGATATCTCCGTTTGTAACATCCGAATCGGCAATCTGAACGAGGACCATCCGCCTATTGATTATGAACGCGGACAGGCGATGTGGCTCTCAACGGCCGATTGTGCCCACATTCACGACTGTGCACTGAAGGCCGACTATGATTACGAAATTGTGTACGGTATCTCCGATAACGACCGCAAATACTACTCCCTAGAGCGGGCGAAAGACGTGCTTAATTACAAACCCCGTGACAACTCCGCGGAATGGGATGGGGCAGAAAAGATAGTCTAACGCTCGCTACTGCTGGCTTACTCTTCGTCTCGGTCGCGTTTTGCTGGCCGACCTAACTCCGCTTCGACTGCACTGACTTTCTCCTGGGCAGTCATTTCGACGGTTCGCTTGTCATCGATTTTCAAAAATGTACTGACGCGGTCGGCATCAACTGCCGTATGGGCATCACCGACAGCAGCAAGCAGTGTCTCGATATCGTCGGCCTCGATGACGGTTCCCATCGGGTTTGTTTCGTAGCTCACATCGTGGTTGTCAAGCGCAGCGACGGCATCCGCCACGTCTGCAGCCATCCCTCCTTCTTTAACGGGAGCGACACTCAATAATGCAACAACAGTCATACACTACGGGGTTTGGAGACGCATCTTCGATACTTGATAAATGTTCTTTCCAATTCCTTCACCATCACAGTCCGGAGTGGGACAGCGGTAGTGCCAACCGTCCTCAGTGGCCTCCCGCTCGGCAAAGCGCGACCCACAGGATTCACAGAACAGTTCCCCGTCAGCACAGTTATCCTGGTGAAGGTCAAGCTCTAGCTCCGAACTAAATGTCCGCTTGCAGTCGCGGCACGTATAGGGCATGAGTTGAGATTCTCCGTTCTCTCATAAAATTCCATCGGACTGTTCAGCCCCTCTGATTCTGGCGTTTCAGCGGGTTACACAAGGTACTGTCATGTGATTTTGCTAGTAGTTTTATATTACCACTGCCCTGTCGGTGGGTCGGGTCTTGCTTATTACGGTTACCGACTCCCGTTGTCGGTCGAGAAAAAGGCTTTAGCGACGTGACCGCGTAGCGACGCACAAATGGTACTCGACAATTTAGGGAGTTCCCTCCGGAGCACGCTTGATAACCTCCGCGGGAAGTCCCGACTCTCAGCGGAAGATATCGAAGATGTCGTCAGAGAGATTCAACGCTCGCTGATTCAGGCAGACGTCGATATCCAACTCGTTCAGGAACTTTCGGATAACATCGAAACGCGGTCGCTGCAGGAAGAGCCTCCTGCCGGCACCTCAGCACGAGACTGGGTTCTTCGGATTGTCTATGAAGAACTCGTCGAGTTGGTTGGTGACTCGACCGAACTGCCACTTGAAGGCCAGACTATCATGCTTGCCGGCCTCTATGGGTCAGGAAAGACCACGACCGCAGCCAAGATGGCATGGTGGTTCTCGAAAAAGGGGCTGCGCCCGGCAGTCATTCAGACGGATACGGACCGACCCGGTGCGTACGACCAGTCAAAGCAGATGGCGGAAAACGCCGAAGTGGACTTCTACGGCGACCCTGATGAGGACGACCCAGTTACAATTGCACGAGAGGGGTTGGCGGCAACCGCGGGTGCAGATGTTCGAATTGTCGATACGGCCGGCCGCGATGGGCTCAACGAGGAACTCATCGAACAGATTGAGCGCATTGCCGCGGCTGTCGAACCCGACCGGAATCTGCTGATTCTCGATGCGGCAATGGGACAAAGCGCGAAAGACCAAGCACAAGAGTTCGAACAGGCCATCGGTATTGATGGCGTGGCAATCACCAAACTTGACGGGACAGCAAAAGGTGGTGGTGCGCTCGCTGCCGTTAACGAGACTGACTCAACCATTGCCTTCCTCGGTACCGGTGAGACAGTCAAGGATATCGAACGGTTCGAGCCATCGAGTTTCGTCTCCCGGTTGCTCGGGATGGGTGATATCAAGCAGCTTGCAGAGCGTGTTGAGCGTGCGATGGAGGAGACGCAAGCCGAAGATGAGGATTGGGACCCTGAAGATATGCTTGAAGGGAACTTCACGCTCAGGGATATGCAAAAGCAGATGGAGGCGATGAATAAGATGGGTCCGCTTGGACAAGTTCTGGATATGATTCCGGGAATGGGTGGCGGGTTGATGGACCAACTGCCGGATGATGCGATGGATATGACCCAAGAGCGGATGCAAGATTACAAGATCATCATGGATTCGATGACCGATGAGGAGATGGAAAATCCACGCGTTGTCGGTGCGAGTCGGATGAAGCGAATCGCTCGGGGGTCAGGCAAGCCCGAAGAACGCATCCGTGAACTGTTGGAACAACACCGAATGATGGACCGTGCGCTCAACCAGTTCCAGGGGATGGGCGATGCAGATATGGAGCGGATGATGAAGCAAATGCAACAAGGTGGTGGCCCCGGCGGCCCCGGCGGTCCAGGAGGAATGGGCGGCAATCCGTTTGGATAAGCACTACACTACTGAGCACACGGTCGCCGAATTTTGAAGACAGTTCCCTGAATGCTCTAGCGCTGTGTGTGGTCTCAACACACCAGTTACTCCTCAAACAGGCCTGAGACATCTGATTCTTCGTGTTTCCGCCGCGCAACGTGCGCTGATATCCGCTCCATGATTAGCTCTCGGTGGGCTGGCTCTCGGACAAAATCAAAGAGAAGCCCAACGAATGGATTCGACTCTTTCGCGTTGACTGCCTCCGATGCGTAGTTACTGGTCTGTTCGATGAGGGCTTCATCATATCCCTGCTCGGTTGCGATGACGGTTGCAAAAATAACGGACTCCTCAAAGTTGAGGTCGTCTGCAGTGAGCGGACTACCGTTGTAGCGGAGCTTCATTGGTGGCGCACGCTCGACCGTTTCTGGGTCCTGTTCCAATGCAGCAAGCGATGAGCGGACCGGCGCAAGAGCGACTCCACGGTACTCAGCCGGAAGTGGTGCAAGATACTCTTGTGCGCTGTTTGCCAGCCCTGTGCATCCGGCCCAGTTCCGGTTCCACGCATGATACACCGCAGCAGTAAACTGAATCAGGCCGTGTAAGAGCAACTCATCATCAGTCCCAGATGGGAGCGTGAGCCAGTGGTCTTCCCACGCATCATGTGCCGCGTGGTACTGTCCCTGATTGTAGATTGCTATTCCAGCCCGTAAGGCGGCATCCATTACGTTCTAGCGGTATGGTTGCGTTTCGCTAGTATTCTTCGGTGGCCTATTCAGATTCGGGCGTTATTGTTATCCCTGAGCGATACGACAGTTTAATCGACACGTGAGCTATGGGAACTGAACAAACTGGTGACGACACTGGCCGTGCATGGATGCGCGCGCTTCTCGTCATCTGCGGAGCCCTCGCGGTGGTCCTCGCTGCCCTCATGATTGCGTCGGTGAGTACCGGCGGGTTAGCCGGTAGTCCAATCGAGCAGGCGCTTCCTGGAGAGGCGTTCCCAGAGCATGAAATCGGCGACAATGACGTAGACGCAGCAACCGGTGGCAGTGGCGGATTCGGTGCTCTTAACCACGGTGACGAAACTGGTGTTGGTGGTGAAACTGGCTTTGATAACGAGACATACGGTTCAGAGGATACGGATGTCCATTTTACTGTTGAAAGTTCGCAGCCATCATACTGGCGCACAGGGACATACGACCGCTATACTGGGTCTGGCTGGGAGTCGACGTTAGACCCAAGCCCGTACGGTGGCGACCTGTCACATGATGGAATCGCTGGGGAAGAAGTTAGCTATGAAGTAACACTCGAACAGCCCGCAGCAGCACTCCCGACAGTGTGGCGTCCAGCGTCGGTTGATGGCGTTGATGATATGCACGTTACCGACGATGGGGCTGTCGGTGTTGGCGACCCGGTTGATGCCGGCACGAGCTTTTCTGGTGTTAGTTATCTCCCGGAAGATGATACAGACCTACTTCGTTCTAGCGACCAATCATATCCGGCGGACATCGAATCTCAATATACGCAACTCCCAGATGAGGCCCCGGAGAGAGTGGCAGAATTTACGGACGAACTGACGGCTGATGCGGACAATCCATACGAAAAAGCCACGATTGTCGAACAGTGGCTCCGAACTGAGAAAGACTATTCGCTTGAAGCCTCAGCACAGAGCGATACTATCGCTGATACGTTCATCTTTGAGATGGACGAAGGCTACTGTGAGTATTTCGCAACGGCGATGACGACCATGTTGCGCACACAGGATATTCCAACGCGATATACGGTTGGCTACTCGACTGGGACGCTCGTTGATGACAATACCTACGAAGTTCGTGGGATGAACGCGCATGCATGGGTCGAAGTCTATTTCGAGGACATTGGCTGGATTCCGTTTGAACCAACCCCTGCCAGCGACCGAATTGATTCGGAACAGCAGGCAATTGATGAGGATGGCTTGTCCGATGAGACGGAGTTTGGTGAAGAACAGACACGTCCCGGTGAAACGGTGGGGCCCGACGGGGTCGAAGAGCCTGAGTCGGTCGAGGAAGCCCGTGAGCAGTTCGAGGATGATGATCAATCTGTGCCTGAGGAGTTTCCCGAAGACGGCTCGCTTCCCGATGAGTTCCCCGGAACCAACGACACGCCACAGCCTGGCGATGAGTTCCCAGATGATGATATTGACCCGCCTGAAAACGGCGACATACCACCGGCTAACGACCCGACGAATGACACTGGCCATGAACAGACTGACCACGGCTATTCGGTGTCGTTTAATCAGAGCCCACTGATTCCGGGAGAGACGGTTGAACTGACGGTAATGAACAACTCAGAACCTGCGACGTTCAAAGAAGTCAGTTTCAACGGCGACCCGATTGGCATCACAGATTCAGCAGGAACGGTCGAGGGGACGGTTCCCTTTGCAGATGAGTTAGAGATTGGGCTCGAACAAGTCGACCCTGACCCGCTTTGGAATGAAACAAATCAGGCTGAGGAGAGTCACTCCTCGCTAGAGGCTACAGAGATTGAACCCACCACGCAGGCCTCGAGTGCTACTGCTTCAGGCGGAGAGAAACTGTTTGCTGGTGGGAGCGGGACTGTCGGTCAAGCTACTGATGGAAGCGCCGGTGCTGATGGTGGTATCTATCCAATCGAAACAAACGCCTCTGTCACGGTATCCGGAGATGTTCATCCGGGAAATGACGTCACGGTGACGGCACGGATTAACGAGACGCCTGTCTCGAACGCCGACGTTTTGATTGACGGCGACTCCGTTACTGAGACGGACCAGACCGGACAGGCAGAGATTACCGTTCCGGAAACTCCGGGCAACCACACTGTTACTGTTGAGCGTGAATCAGTAAACGGAGAAACGACACTTTCGGTTCCAGAGCTTGAGATATCAGTTGAGGAAAACCAGTTTCTCGCCCTTCCGTTTGGTTCTGTAACCGTGGAGGCGGCATACGACAACGAATCGATTGCTGGAGTAACGGTCGAACGTGATGGCGAGAACGTCACAACGACTGGGCCGGATGGGACGGCACCGGTTGGGCTGCCCTTTTCGTCATCCGCTGAGTTTGCGGTAACCCAACATGGTATCTCTGCCGAGACAACCGTCGACGGTCTGTTCCGAAACCTTGGCGTTGTCTTGGTTGGCACGCTCATCACCGTTGGAGGCGTTGCAGTGTTGCTCTCTCGAAGCAGCTATCAACTCCGCACTGTCATTTCGTTTCTGGGTAGTCTTCCCGGCCGTATCGTTGCCCTGTCGGTCAGCATCCTTGTCAACCTGAGTACCCGTGGCGATGAGTATCTGCGCCGGATCGGTGACCGAATCCGCAGTGGGTTAGGTCACCTCTTGCGTGTGATGCAGGGTTCGATGCATCCCTCAGAATTGCTGGCTCACCTTCGCGGCTGGCTTGCAGTACAGGGTCGCTCCGCACGTCGGCTTTTTAGTTCCGAATCGACGAGTCGCGGTGCCATTGCTGATGACCTGCCGCCGGATGCACGAACCAGAGTCCGTCGGGCGTGGCAACAGTTTCTCACCTACGTGAGTGTTCGAAGGAAATCGACTCAAACACCGGGGGAGTTGGCTTTGCACGCGATTGAGCGTGATAAACTCCCGTCAGAGGATGTGCGCACGCTCTGTGAAACGTATCGGGCGGTAGAGTACGGTCATCGACCAGCACAAAATCGGGTAGAGAGCGTTGAACGGGCGCTACAGCGCATCGAGCAACGAGAGCGCGAACACCGAGAGCAATCGGGAGGGGCCGATTGATGCGCTTGCGAGTTGCGGTGTTTGGGGCGCTGGGGGTACTGGCAACGCTTCTTGGCGTCGGGCTGATTCTGTTCCCGTCGCTCGTTGAGATGGGGCCGTTCCCGATTATCGAACAGTGGGGTGCACAACGGACGGTCTCACAACTACTCTTTCTCATTGGTCTGGGTGTGTTGCTGTATCTACTCTTTGCCGCCCGGTCTGGAACAAGCGAGGAGCGAAATACCACACCAGAACAGCAGTTTGCGCAGGCACAGGAAACGCCGCCGGAACTGGTCACTGCCGAGAAACGACAGCTGGCTGCAGCCTCGCTCGATGACAGTTTCACTCGGGCTATTGAGGCAGGTGGCGCTCAGTTCAAGCACGCACGCAACCTCTTGTATCAAACTGCGGTTGTTGCGTATGCTGAGACAAAGGGGATGAGCACAGACACGGCGAGCGACCATATCGACCGGGGTGAGTGGACGACTGATACAACGGCAGCAGCAGTACTAGCGACGAACAAGGGGCCACAGCCACCTCTCTTTGCACGGCTCCATCTTTGGCTTCGACCCGAACGTGAACGAAAGCGACGATTGAACCGCACTATCGAGGCAATCGCCGAAATACAACACCAATGACACGAAGACGGACAGCACGGTGGCGCGTTGCCCTTGTTGGAGCAGTTGCGTTGGCCTGCTTTGGGCTGTTGTTTACCAACGTCACGCTTCTTGTGGGAGCGATTATCCCCCTCTCCTATCTGCTATATGATGCCCTATCTACCATTCCGGAACCTATAAGGCTCCAGGCAACCCGGGAGTTTGACCCAGCAGCGCCGGTTCCCGGTGAGCAGGTGACCGTTACCCTGACGCTGACAAACCAGACTGAGATAACACTCACAGATATTCGCCTCATTGACGGCGTTCCCGACGCTCTTCGTGTGCTCTCTGGCTCGCCACGGGCGGCAGTTTCGCTCCAAGCGGGTGAAGAGCGGACGCTTTCGTATAGGGTGCTTGCTCGCCGAGGGGAGTTCGAGTTCAGCGACCCGGTTGTAAGAATCCGGTCGCTGTCGGGAACGAACCAACTAACGACTACGGTGGACATCGACGGGAAAACAACACTCACTGGTGCGAACGCCGTCAGAGACGCCCTTCCGACCGACAGCTCACTTCCACGGGCAGGCACGTTGCCAACTGACTCCGGTGGCACTGGGCTCGAATTTTATGCAACAAGACAATACCGAAGTGGTGATTCGATACGGCGAATTGACTGGCGAAATTACGCCAAAACGGGCGAACTAGTGACAGTGCAGTACCGGGAGGAGCGGGCAGTTCGAACGGTAATTGTGCTCGATGCCCGCCCGGTAGGTGCCGTGACTCCTGCAGCCGGCTATCCAACGGGGACGGCGCTCTGTTCGTATGCCGGGGAGCGAATCCATGATGCGCTTACTCGGGTTGGTGTTGTCACAGACCTCACTGCAGTAGGATTCAACCCCGGAGATATCAATGGGCTTGTTGGGCCCGATGGGTTGCCGTGGATTGATGGTGAGCAAGCAAGCGGCTCGCAGGTTGACCCACAACTGTTGTTTAGCGCGGTCACGGAACGAGCTGAGCGGACGCCACAGACCGTCTCAACCCGGCCCCCGTCCGCTGCACCGTCACCGCCGGCAGCAGCGTCTGGGCCGTATGACCAGACACAGCAAGCTGCTGTCAGGGCAGACGGTCGCGGTCGCTTGGATGAATCGACGGCGGGACAGATTGAGTTTCTGTTGGCTCGCTTGCCGCCGAATGCGCAGGTCGTCGTTTGCACGACGCTCCTTGATAACTGGGCTGTCACGCTGGGCGAAGCGTTGTCTGCTCGTGGCTATCCACTGGTCGTTGTCACCCCAGACGTTCTCCAACGTGGCTCGCCGGGCCAACAGCTCGCTGGCACAGTTAGAACCCTCCGAGTCCGGGCTCTCGAACAACTGGGCGCAACAGTGAGTTGGCAGCCAGAACAGCCAGTTGATTACGCACTCAGACGCTCACTCCCACATTTGCTCTCAAAACAATGATTGATTTGTACACTTCCGACCGCTCATTGAGTTTGTTTGGATACTGTCTGCGTCACAACGAGGTGACCCTCAATGAGCGATGAAACGCTGGTGACTGAGGGTAGTGATGGGGCTGTACACGAGCGACTTTCCGATGACGATGATGCGTACACCGTTGGCGGGGCTAACTGGGGACCGACGCGATTGAGTATCCTTATCCCGCTCATCGGTGGATTTGGCATGGTTGCGCTGTTTTTGAGGATTGTCGATGACGTGTTCACACCGGTTGCTATCGGTGCCCTGGGTGCAGTTGCATTTACACTGACAATTTGGCTTGTCGATGTCGATGACGAGGGAGTCTCGACGTTCATTGCGAGTCTGTTGACGATTTTCGTTGGTCTTGGCCTATTTGGTGGGAGCGCCTCAATGGGGCTGTTGTTGGGGGCTGACCTGTTTCCGATTGAAGACCTGAGCTTTTTGTCGCTCAGTACACTCCTTATCGTGGGCCATATCGGTGTTGTCCTTGGGTGCTCGCTTATCATATTCGGTAGCACCGTCGGTCTCAGAAACGTAGCAATGGGAGACAGTTTGCGGGAGTATACCGGCATCGCACTCGTTGCTGCCACTATTCCCGGGGCAGTGTCTCTCACATTTATCGCATTGACGATTGCCTCCGCCGGCGATATTGCGGGTCCGGCAACGCTTTGGGCCGAAGTACGTGGATTTGTGAGCGAGGTCTATCTTTCGACACCTGGTGACGCGTTGTACCTGAGTTCGTTCTTGTTCCTCGTTGCGCTGGCTCTTGCGAGCCTTCGGGGGGCAATTGGCGTCTTACCAGTGTCCGAACTTCTCGCTGACAGCGAGACACCCACGTCAGGTTCACTCTCTTTCGTAAACGCTGTATTGGTCGTGCTTTCCATGGGGCTCTTTCTCGCGTCCATTCTCTGGCTGTTCGTGGAGCAGTCGTTTACACCGTTTGAACTCAGAAGCATCCTGGGGACAACAGTCTATGATGGTATTCGCACAGTGACCACCGCAACTGGCTTTCGCCTTCTCCTTGCTGGCGGAGCAGTTGCTCTTCTCTGTGTCAGTGTTGTCGTCTATGCGGTTCAGCGTCTGGCCCGGTCGAACGTTGACCGACTCTCGCGACGTGTGGCCGCATTGGCGGGTGGCGGGGTTATCACCGTTGGTGGACTCTGGATTGCACAACCAGCGTTTGAGTGGGTGGTGTTCGAAATTGAAACGAGACTCCCTGGAATGGTGGCTGGAGACTTCCGTGAGCTCACTGACTTCGCGGCCGATATGTACGGCGCTGAAACAATTGTATTGTTGCTCCTGACCGTGATGATTGGTCTCACTGTGAGTACGTTGTTGCTCTTTCGGTTGTTCCTCTTTTTGGGCTACCTTCCCGATAAATCGATGGGGCCGTCAGTTGCCAGTGCTGGCCTGTTCACAGCGACCGTCTTTGCAGCAACGCTTGACGTACCGCCGTGGGTAGTCCTTGCTGGTCTCGTGGCGACGTTTGTCATCTGGGATGCTGGGCGATTTGGCGTGACGATGGGTGCTGAAATTGGGCGAAAAGCGCCATCCCGTGGTCCTGAACTTGTTCACAGTGCAGCAACACTTCTCGTTGGGGTCCTTGGGGCAGGGATAGCAGCCGCGCTTTTGCGTGTCGATTTCCAACTGACGGCGCCAGTCGGGACTGCCGCGCTGTTGAGTGCCTTGGTCGGTCTCGTCTTTCTGCTTGAATCGCTTCGGTAACTCCGCTAGTTGTCTCCTTCCGGT
>PUNZ01000269.1 GCA_003551945.1 Halovenus sp.
ATCGATTAAATCAACAGTCCCCACTAACCAAACAAGCCCTCACTCAACACCCTTCATTGAACTCTGTCCCGGCGGGAGGAACTTCTGAATCAGGTCGGGACTGGCAATCTTCCGGACGAAGGACTCATCAGCGAAGCGGGTTCGGAACTCTCGATAGACACGTTTTGCGATATCGTTTTGCGCATATTTCCCCGGTTCGACCTCAATAACGGACTCCGCGCGGTCGGACACAGCTGCTGGCGGGCCACCAACAACGCGCGTTTCTGGCTCGCAGGTTATCCCAACAGCAACGCCAACTGGCACATCCCGGAAATACGTTCGGTCACCTCGAATTGCAAAGCCACCCTTTTCCAGAAACTCACCGCTTTCGGGCGTTTTCGAAACCTGAGTGTGGTCGACCATATAGGCATCGCCGGAGAACTTCGCATCTTTCCAGACCGACGAATACGAGACGGCAAACTGCGCGGCTTCCTCCTTCGAGCGCTCGGGGATGACGATATCTTCATCGTAGGATTCGCTCGGGTCAGTGGCTTTGAGCACCGTAACAGGTCCGCCGTGTGCCTGCGCGTGGAAAAACAGGTCCCCACGGTCCAGATACTTCTTCACGATTTCCTCGTTCTGGTCGGCGTTGCGCCCACCGATTACTAAAAAGTCGTCGCTGGTGTAGAACCAACGAAACCGGTCATACCAGTTATCAGACTTTCGCACTGGGACGGATGAGCGCGCCAACCAGTCGATATCACGCTGTTCGCCGGCCTCTTCCTGGACAGCAGCGTCGCTGTCGTCGGCATCCCACTCATCGCGGCGCGATTTAATTTCCGCAAGCTCTTCTCTGGTATTTTCGATGGCCGCCTGTGCACCAGCTTTCTTCTCCTGGATGCGTTTTGACTCCTGATAGAGTCTATCGGCGTTCTTTTCGACCCCATCGGAAACAAAGAGTCGCACCGGTTTGCCCTCAATGGAAACCGTCACCGTTCCCTCGCTGCCATCAACGCCTTTCACCGCTTCTGCGGCGGCTATTCCCTGCTCTTTCCCTTGCTCGAAGCGCTCTTCGATTTCCTCCCACGGTGTCCCGTCGGTCCGAGCAGCGCGAACCGTCCGTAAAATCTCATCAACAAGGTCATAATGGGCATAGAGTGACTCTGCTTTCTGCTGTTCGGCTTCGGACTGCTCATCGAAATTGGAGATAGCCCCCTCCTGTTGGTCGATGATACGCTGTTTTTTCTCGATTTCCGCCTCAAAGTCAGGTCGTTGTGGCGCGGCGTGTTCGGCCTCGTCGCTATCCAAATTCGTCGCGTAGATATCAAGCGCCTCGGTAAACCGGTCAAAGTGTTCCTCATCAAGATCTGCGTGTTCTTGCATCGGCAGCGGCGTGACATCGAGTGGCCGACCGTCGTCGGTGTAGAGCCGTGGGTCGAAATCTCCCGAAGCGATCTGCTCGCGAAGTCTCTCGACTTCGTTATAGACGGCATCAATCATCTCTTCGGTTACCTCCTCGATATCGACAACTTTCTCGACACCAGCGCGGGTACAGAGTTCCTCCGCCCAGATGCCACCAAAGTTGAGCCGCGTCGCAAGGGTTCGAACAAGGTCGGTATCGGAGTCTTCAATCCGCGCTTTGAAGTGGTCGCTGTCGACAGCAAGTGGGTTAAACCGCGCTTCGGGGTACTCATAAGGTGAGCCCGGAACAACCGTTCTGGATTTTAGTCGCACCGTATTGAGACAATCGACGACTTCGCCAACGTTATCCAACACCGCGAGGTTTCCATCGCCAAACAGTTCTGCGACGATAGTCGTAGATTCACCGCTCCGTTTGAACTCCAGACTGAGGATGCGGTCAAATTCGAACTGCTCAACGGAATCAAGATGTGCGCCTTCGAGTCTGTTGCGCAGCATCATCGCAAAGTTAGGTGGGCGTTCGGGTGCCTGTGGGACGCGCTCAGGGGTTGCCACCCGGACGTGTTTGAACTCGCCCGTATCAACGAGGAGTTCGATGCGTCCCAACTCATACTCACGCATTTTAAATCGAACAAGTCCATCATCGTAGAGATATACCTTCTCAACTCGCGCGCCCTCGTAGTTCGCAAGCTCGCGTTCGAGGGCAGCGAGGTCGACGCTGGTCAACTCTCGCTTTGGGTTCATACCCCACCCTTTACACAGCGACGGCAAAGAGGTGTCGCACCAGCATTTTCCCACTTCCGAGACTCCTGATGTGTTACCTGACTAGCCACACGATAGAATTATTATATAATAGCTCAAAGGGGAGATTATAATGTATGATTTGACTGGCTTCCAGCGTGATATCCTGTACGTCACCGCCGGCCTGGATGAACCGCACGGCCTCGCTATCAAGGAAGAATTGGAGAACTACTACGAAAAAGAGATTCAGCACGGCCGTTTGTATCCGAATCTCGACACACTCGTAAACAAGGGACTTATCAAGAAAGGAGAAATTGATAAACGCACAAACTCCTATACCGTAACCCAGCGCGGTCGCCGTGAGATTGATTCCCGGACGGACTGGGAAGCGCAGTATCTTGACGAAGCCGACGTCTCGGTTTAAACCGTCCCTACCTGGTTTCCATTCTCGCAATCCACGTAGTTGGCTCGTCGAGTTCTTCATCAGCCGGCAGCGTCTCCGGGCTCTCCCAGACCCGTCCAGCGAAGGCGATATCTCGCTCGGCAACAACCTGGTCGAAAAACTCCTTTCCTCGCTCATACTGTCGGCGTTTGACGCTCAGGCCAAGTAATCGCCGCATCAACTGTTCGAGCGGACCGCGGCCCTGTCTTCGCTGTTCCAGTTTGTGTCGGAGGTCAGCGTATTTATCATCGAATGCCCGGTCCATCACGAGTTCTGCATAACCCTCAACAGCCGTCATCGTCGTATCGAGTTCACCGAGTGACTCGCGGTCGACTGTTCCGTGTGAAAGGTTCTGAACCGCTTCCTCAACAGAGGCCTCAAGATGTGAGGATAGCCACGGTGCAGCCCCAAACTCCGCTGCGTGTGTCACCTCATGGAAGGCAATCCACCGGCGAAACCGGTCGTATGGAACGTCAAGCGTCGTTGCAACCTTGCGGATGTTTGGCCGGACAAAGTACAGCGCGTGGTCAGGGTTATCCGCGAGCAAAAGCGGGTCATACTGTCCAAGAACGTGCTCGCCAAGAAATGATAATGAGATAGCCATCGACCCAGTGTTTGCAACACGTGCGATACTGGGGACCGTTTCTGCCTGTTGTTCGAGCGGAGCCATCACGCGGCGGAACGTTTCGACGTTGGCGTCTATCCAGTGGTGTCGGTTCTGGATTTCGACACGGTCCGGCAAGGAAAACTGGAGTGCCGTCACCTCGCGAACACGGTCACGCGCATCCGCGACATCGGTTGCATAGCCCTGTTGTTCAGCCACGGGCATCTCGACCGAGCCCGGTGAAGTTGAGGCTTTTGCGGCATCAGTGACAGCAGCCCAGTCAACAGCACCCTCTCCTGATGCACCGGTGACAGCCCGAACGCTCCGAAAGAGACTCATAATAAATCGACGTGGTAGCTGGATAAAAGCCCTCGGTCGAACAGGATGAGTTGCGTTGCAGTTATTCCTCCCCACCGCGCCGGCGCTTGATGAGGGCCACAAGTGCAATGAGAACGACAACGACAGCAAACACACCGACAAGAGCGCCTTTTGGTGCTGTTGAGTCGTCATCAATCAGAAGTTCCTCCGTGCCCGTGTCGTCAGTCTGCATGGCTGACGCATCATCTTCGTTGGTTTCCAGGGATGGCCCGTCATCTTCGTCCGTCTCCGAAGACGTGAGTGTTTTACGCCCCTGACTGAACGGGAGGTTGACCGTAATACTCTCAAAATCAAGGTCGAGGACAGTGATATTTGCCATACCGTCTATTCGATTGGTACTTTCTTATATCTACGGTCTGGTGACAGCTGGCCACATCGGTAGACAGGCAAAGTGACAATACTAACATAGCTAGAGTCGACAGGTAGCGTATGGAAAAGAAACAGCGCGAATTTCTTGACAATCTTCTTGAAACGGCGAGTCCATCCGGGTTTGAACATCCAGCACAACGTGTCTGGGTTGAGTACGTGTCATCGTTTGCAGATACCGTCGAAACCGATGCGTATGGGAACGCGATTGCGACGGTCGAAGGTGGGGACACGACAGTTGCAATCACTGGCCACAGCGACGAAATCGGCTTTATTGTCCGAGATATCGACGATAACGGCTTTGTCAACCTCGGTCGAATCGGGGGCTCTGACCGCACCGTCTCACGCGGCCAACATGTGACCATTCACACGGATGACGGACCAGTGTCAGGCGTCATTGGGCAGACGGCAATACACCTGCGAGATGGTGACAATGACGGAGTTTCAGATATTGCCGAACAACACGTCGACATCGGAGCCGAAAGCGGTGAAGAGGCGGCAGAGCTCGTCGAACGTGGCGACCCAATCACCTTCACCCAGACAGTCACTGAGCTAGAAAACGAGCGAATCGCCGCACGTGGCCTCGACAACCGAATTGGTATCTGGGTGGCTGCCGAAGCACTCCGTCGCGCAGCGGAGCAAAATCCTGACGTAACGGTATGTGCGGTCAGTACGGTTCAAGAAGAGGTTGGTCTCCGCGGGGCGCGTATGGTTGGATTCGACCTTGCCCCTGATGTAGCAATCGCGACAGATGTGACCCATGCAACGGATGGCCCAGATACCCCAGGCACGGCACAGACTGGGGTCGAGTTGGGAAGCGGCCCAACCGTCGCGCGCGGGAGTACCAACCACCCCCGTGTCGTCGAAGCGGTACGGACTGTCGCCGACAACGAGGAAATTGCCATTCAGATTGAGGCAACGGGTAATCGCACAGGAACGGATGCAGACGCCTTCTACACTGCTCGTGGCGGAATCCCGTCGCTGAACGTAGGTGTCCCTAACCGGTATATGCACACGCCCGTCGAAGTGATAGACCTTGGCGACCTCGATGCGACAGCGTCCCTACTCGGTGCATTTGCCGCCCAAGCGGCAGCGTACGAGTACAGCGTTTCCCTGTGAATACGGCACAAAGACCACGCCACAGATGATTCGTTCCGGTACGTTTAAGCACCACTCGGGACCGGTGTATGATATGAGCGACAACGGAAATCGACCACTAGATGTGCTCGAATCATCAGTCGGCACCGCAGTGACTGTCGACCTCAAAGGCGGAGACCAGCTTGCTGGGACCTTGACAGGCTATGACCAGCATATGAATTTGGTTGTTGAGTCGGACGAAGACATAACGATTATACGCGGCGATAACGTCGTATCGATACGTCCATGACCAAAGGAACTGCGAGTCAGGGTAAGAAGAACACGACGACACATGTTAAGTGTCGCCGCTGCGGAAACAAATCCTATCACGTAAAGAAAGGAGTTTGCGCCTCGTGTGGCTTCGGAAAGTCTGCGAAACGTCGCGACTATGCCTGGCAATCGAAAGCTGGCGAATAACATGCAAGAAAAGTGCGGTGTGGTTGGCATCTCACTTGCCGACCGTGACGCCGCTCGACCACTCTATTACTCATTGTACGCGCTCCAGCACCGCGGCCAGGAGTCCGCGGGCATCGTTACACACGATGGTTTTCAACAACACGAGCACGTCGAGATGGGACTGGTCGGCGACGTCTTCGACAACGGCGATTTAGCAACGCTTAACGGGGCAAACGGGATTGGACATGTCCGGTATCCAACCGCCGGTGGCGTCAACGCCTGCTGTGCCCAACCGTTTTCCGTCTCGTTCAAAAGTGGGTCACTCGGCCTTGCACACAACGGGAATCTCGTCAACGCCGATGACGTCCGAGAAAACCTGGCAAATCAGGGCCATGCCTTCACCTCAAACGGCGATACGGAAGTGATTGCCCACGACATTGCCCGGAACCTCCTCGAAGCGGACCTTGTTCGGGCCGTCAAATCTACGATGGAGCGGATTCACGGCTCGTATTCGTTGACGATTATGCACGATGAGACCGTTCTTGGCGTTCGAGACCCACAGGGGAATCGCCCTCTGTGTATCGGGGAACTCGAGGACGGATACGTGATTGCCTCGGAATCTGCGGCGATTGATACCTTGGATGGCGAACTGGTTCGTGACGTTCGCCCTGGTGAACTCATCGTCCTCGAATCAGATGGGTCAGGCTTTGACTCCTACCAACTCTTTGATGAGCCACAGTCTGCACACTGCTTTTTCGAGCACGTCTACTTTGCACGTCCGGACTCTATCATGAACGGGGAACTGGTCTATGATGTTCGCCGTGACCTCGGGAGACAGCTCTGGGAGGAATCAGGCATTGAGACGGATGTCGTCATGCCTGTGCCGGACTCCGGCCGGGCGTTCGCGTCGGGCTATGCTGAAGCCGCCACTGAAGAAGGTGCAAAGACCGAGTTTGCTGAAGGCCTAATGAAAAATCGGTATGTCGGGCGGACGTTTATTATGCCGACGCAAGATGAGCGCGAGCGAGCTGTTCGACTCAAACTCAACCCAATTAAATCGACAATCGAAGGGAAAACCGTCACTCTGATTGACGACTCTATCGTCCGTGGAACGACATCCAAACAACTTATTGAACTACTCCGGGATGCCGGTGCCGAAGAAATCCATCTTCGGATTGGGGCTCCTGCAATCGTCGCACCGTGTTATTTCGGCATCGATATGGCCAGCCGTGACGAGCTCATCGCAGCCGATAAAACGGGTACTGAAATTGAAGACGAAATTGGGGCTGACAGTCTGAGTTATCTCTCTATTGAAGGCATTACGAATGCACTCGGCTCAGACCGTGCGGACCTCTGTTTTGGCTGTGTCACTGGAGAGTATCCGTACGACGTTGTCGGCGAGGCGACGGACCGAGACGTCACTCGACCGTCGATAGTCGACGAGACAATGAGTGCGGACGATTAAGCCGGCCACCAGTTCGGTTGTGTGGTGGGCCAAGGCGAACCTCCTTTGGTTCTCTAAGCCAAAAAATAGCTATGAGTCTGCCAATTGACCCATCACGAATTGACCCCGAAGACATCGGTGAAGAAACACAGACGCTCGAGATGGAACACGAAGAGGCAGTTGAGCACGTCCGTGCGGTGGCAGAGAAAGCAGGATTCGGTGTCCCCGTCGAGTTTTCGCCATCGGAACTGTTGAACGAGAAAGTCGATGCGGACAGGGACCCGTATTATGTCTTAGGAGCGTGTAATCCCGCGATGGCCGACCGGGCACTTGATGAAACGTTGAAGCAAGGGGCGTTGTTCCCCTGTAACTTCGTTATCTGGGAAGAAGAGCCGGGAACACAGGTAGTCTATCACCTCTCAATTATGCGGATTGCACGGCTGATTGGCATTGCACCTGACAACGAGGAATGGGAGTCAATCGTTGAAGATACCGGTGAGCTTGTATCCGCATTCTTCGAGGAACTATAACGGACACTTGTTCTGGCCGCGCTATTGATTTCTCACGCGCTGTTGGTGAGTTGAGCGGACTGCCGCAAGCCCGTGTTCGAAATCTGCGATTAAATCCTCAATCGCTTCCAGTCCGACCGAGACGCGGATGAGGCCATCACCAATGCCTACCGCCGCACGCCGCTCCGCACCAAGCGGTTCGTGTGTCATCGTCGCCGGGTGATTGACGAGCGTCTCGACGCCACCGAGACTAACTGCGAGGGTTGCAACCTGTAATGACTCACAGAATGCTTTCGCTTCAGGGATACCCCCAACCAAGTCAAACGAGAGCACACCGCCGTAGCCGGTCATTTGTGCGCGAGCGATGTCGTGTTGTGGATGGCTTTCAAGTCCGGGATACCGAACCTGTTCGACGAGGTCGTGCGTGGTGAGGAACTCGGCCAGTGCTGTCGCATTGGCTTCGTGCTGTCGCATCCGCATCGGGAGTGTTTTGATACCACGGCTAAGAAGGTAGCTGTCGAACGGTGAGAGTTGGTTCCCCAACGCCACCTGCTGGAGGAACTGGACAGACTCAGCAATCGTCTCAGAGTCCGTCACGAGCGCTCCACCAACGCCGTCAGAGTGACCGTTCAGATATTTGGTGGTACTGTGTGCAACGAGGTCGGCTCCAAGGTCGAGCGGTCGCTGGTGGTACGGACTGGCAAAGGTATTATCCACACCGAACACCGCGTCATTGTGGTCAGCAAGTTGCGCGATTGCTTTGATATCACAGAGTTGAATCAGTGGGTTTGTTGGCGTTTCCATCCAGACAAGCGCCGTCTCTGGGCGGACAGCAGACTCGACTGCGTCGGTTTCTCGAGCGTCGACAAACTCTACATCGATGTTGAGATGCTCGTCAAACAGCCCTTCGAACATTCGCCGTGTCCCCGCATAGAGGTCGTCAAAGGCCACAACGTGGTCGCCTGGATTGACAACCGAGAGCAGGGCTGTCGAGATGGCTGCCGTCCCCGAAGAAAACGTAAAGCCGAACTCGCCACCTTCGAGGCCGGCAATCTGCTGTTCGACGGCAAACCGTGTTGGGTTCGACAGTCGTTGATAGATGAACTCCCCTTGCTCTGGGTCGATATCCTCAAGACTCATCTCCTGGTCAATTCCCGGCAACTCATACGTTGAAGAAAGGTGTATCGGGCTGGCTACGTCACCATCTTGCCAGTGAACCCACTCCGCAACCGCTCGCGTCTCGAATTCATGGTTTGACCACATACCGGCTAGTTCTGCTCCAACTCATTAAATTATTTCTCCCAGTTGATAATTATTTGTGCAGAGTGGATTACCAACGGTTATCGGAATGGAAAGGGTCGAAAGCGCCGGGAGGTTATGGGACGCCTGAAGGGCCTGCACCGATGCTACCAATCAGCCAGAGGACAACATAAAGGAAGCCAGCGAGGAGGACGAGGCGCCAGGTGAGACCAATCACCAGTTTTGCAACGACTAGTACCAGTATGAGTACCAGCAGTGAGCCGATAATGAATCCGAACGGTTCAACAAACAGGAGTGAGTGCATGGATTACGCTGATTCGTTTCCAGTAGTCTCGTTATCGGATTCGTCATCTGACTCATCAGTGTCCTCGCCTGAGGCGATATCCGAGACGACGTCTCCAAGATGGTCAACTGAGCCGTTCAGGAACGAATTGATTGCCTCATGAATTTCGCTTACGTGAGACGGCACGTGTTCAGGGACGCCATCGCTTGGTCCAACTGAGTGGTTATCTGCGTTAGCGTTATCATTGGCTGCAGGACCTCGGTCAGCAGCGGACTCATTTGCGTTTGAGTCGTCATCAGCATTTTGCGATGGGTGGTCGTCCGTTGCGTTGTTTGCATTGTTTGCCGATACGTCTGCGGGCGTTGCTCCACCGACAGCAGCGACGCCGCCGACGAGAACGGTCAGTGCCAATCCAACGGCCAAGAGTTTCTGTGCGTTCATTGCACTCGGCCCTTACAGAGGGAGGGATATAACCAATGAACTTGGTTAACTCGCATATCCCTGTGTAAAGGGCTATAAAGCCGAATTAACCGTAATTAATGGAGTTTAACTGTATTTAAATCTCTGTAACAGTGGGCTAATCCAGAGCGGAATCGGCGAACCATGAAGTTGATGTATAATCATGATATAAATTATCCTATGGAAGAATCGCGTGAAAAAGGGAGTACACACGGGCGAGAGTCAGTAGTCCAACTGGCCGACAGCGACTTTTACCGGGCGCTGGCAGCAACAGAACGCCGTCGGTTGCTCTATTACCTCTTGGAGAACGAAGAAAGCACGGTGGGTGAACTTGCCACCGTTTTGAGTGGCTGGGACGCAACGATGACAGAGCGCGTGATGACCGCTTCTGCCCGGCAGAAAGTCAGGTGTGAGCTACGCCATCACCATTTGCCACTCCTGTCCGATGCTGGATTGATTGCCTACGACCCAGAGCAAGAGACGGTGACACTGGAATCGCTGGATGCACTCGTCACCGACATCATCCGGGTGAGTTTCGAAACTGGGCAGTTAGAAACGCTGTAGCGATGTTTGAATCACTGTTGACCGAGCGAGAGACGAGCCGCAATCAGTTTACTATCTATCGAAGCGGTGACCGAACGCCGCTTGAGGACTGGCTTTCCGACCACGGCGTGACAGTTACGGCTAAATCGCTGCCTGAGGGCGGCCCAGATTCATTTGTAGAGATCCTCAGAGACGAAGAAGTTGTGGGCATTATTGGCCTTCAAGAGCTAGAGACACTGCTTGAGCCACCCATCGTCCGCCCGACAGACGAGGGTGTTTCGACGGCCTATCGGGTCGTATTTGACGTTCTTGACGAGACGTTGTTCACCAGTCTGAATCGGCGTGAATTACTGGCAATCAGCCGTGAAATTGAAGAGCGTGCATACCGTGTTGAAAACGGCACACTCCGTGTGAGCTTTCAGCAGTTTTCGACATTCATGAGTCAAATTGAGGTGTATCGCGTGCTTGCCACCGAAACCGCCCTAGATATCCACATCTACGGGACGCCGGACTGGATACCCCCGGAAATTAGTGGCATCACGTATCACGAAGATGAGGACGAACGAATTCGCCAATACTGGGCGCTTGCTTTCGATGGCGGACTCGACCAGCGACAGATGTGTGGACTGGTTGCGAGAGAACACGGAGAAGGGTATCGCGGCTGCTGGACGAATGAGCCGGAGATGGTCAGCGAACTCCTCCGGATATTCGAGAGTCTTTCATAGCTTCTCAGCTAGTCTTGCTCACGCTGTGACTTTCAGGGCTTCAAATCCGCCTTCGACAGCCGATTTTCGTCGCTTACTAGTTGCGAGCGACAGAAAAAGTGGCCTCGCGGAGATTTCTTAATCCGGTGTGAAAGAATCAATTCACAACGGACTCGCCGGGATTGAGCAAACCCGGAGGGTTTGCGATGTTCGGCGAGTCTACGACTGAACGAGCGAAGCGATGTGAAGAAGTGGACTCGCCGGGATTTGAACCCGGGGCCTCTCCCATGCCAAGGGAGTGATCTACCGCTGATCTACGAGCCCGCACTAACTCGTTTCCGGCCAAGTAGTTTAAACCCATCGAACCGAGAGACGAAGCGGACTGAATACGCGTCAATCAGGCTGGACGTGACTCGAAGAAAGACATTCAGACGCTGCGCTTACTGCATTTGTATTCGGTCAAAAAAGACTGAATGGACAGGTCCTAGTCCCCGTTTCCGCGATACTTGTTTATCGCGGACTTAACGAACGGTCCGAATAGCAGGAGGATAATAACAATCACCAGTCCGAATGAAAGTGGTTGGTCGATTGGGTGAAAGAAAATCATCCACGAACCCTCTGACAGCTGCAGCGAGCGGTCCAGGTTCTCCTCAGCAATCGAACCAAGCACGACACCCAACACGAACGCAATAATCGAGTAGTCGTACTTCTTCATGTAGTAACCAATGATACCGAGCGCGAGCACGGTAACGACGTCAAGCCAGACCTGTTGACCGCCACGAATCGCATAGGCACCGATAACGGCGAAGACAATAATCATTGGAATGATGTAGATAGCGTTGACCCTAGTGATGAAGCTCATCCGCGTGATGAACAAGAGCCCGACCGTCAAGATGAGGATGTTCCCGATGAACAGCGCTAAGTAAAGGCTGTAAGTCGTTGCCAGCTCATCACTGAACAGCAATGGACCGGGGTTGAGGCCATGCATAATCAGCCCACCAAGCAAGACAGCGGTTGCCGCACTCCCCGGAATACCGAACGAAAGTGTTGGGACCAATGACCCACCGATTGTTCCGTTGTTTGAGGACTCCGCGGCGATAAGCCCACGTTCGCTCCCCTGACCGAATTCCTCTGGATTCTTCGAAGACCGAAGCGACTCACCGTAGGCAACGAACGTCGAAACGGTCGAACCCGCACCTGGAATGGCACCAACACCCAGACCGATGAACGCGGATTTCACAAGATTGACCGGATATTTGAAGACGGTCTTGACACCGGGAATGACGCTTCCACTGATAACCGTTCCAGTCCGGGAGATACCGCCTTTTTCACCGGCAAGGTTGAACATCTCCGCGATCGCGAACAGCCCAATAAGCACTGCCACGAAATCGATTCCCTGCGTCAACGTAAAGTCGAAATAATCAGTGTAGGCGTATCGGGGTTGAACGGCCATCGGCGAGGTACCGACCGTCGTAATCATCAGCCCGAACATTCCGGCAGTGAGACCCTTGAGGATTGACCCCTTTGCGATAACGGTAATCATCGCGAGCCCGAGGAACGCAATCAAGAAGTACTCAGGTGAACCGAATGCAAGCACAATATCGACAAGCACTGGCATGAGAAGGATGATAACGATAATCGTCATGAAGCCAGCAGTCGCTGACGCAGTTGCCGAGATAGCAAGCGCATGCAACGCATCACCTTTCCTCGACATCGGATAGCCTTCGAAGGTTGTTGCCGCTGCGGCGGCTGTTCCGGGGGCGTTAAGCAAGATTGCGGAGATTGCACCACCATACATCGCACCGCTGTAGATGCTCACCAACAGGATAATCGCATCACCGGCCTCCATCGGCGCGGTCAGGGGGAGCAAAATCGCCATTCCCAACGAGGGACCAAGCCCTGGAAGGGCCCCGATAATGATGCCGAGTAACACACCGCCAATCAGCCAGAAGAACGTCGTCCCACTGGCAATCATTCCGATTCCTTCCGCAAATGCTGCGAACCCCATTAGCAGTCACCTCCAATCATGGCAACCACCCCATGGGTAGGTCAGTACCGAGCACTGTGAACAGCTGTGGGTCAAACAACATTCCACCATCGATATCCAGCCCAATGATTGCTAAAAAGCTGAATGCGACCATAAACGAAAGAACGGCGAGGATAACGATATCTCGTTTTGGACGTTCCAGTGCGTAGAGATATCCCGCAACGAACACTGGGGCTGCCCAAAGCAAGCCGACGAGGTACCCGAGCACGATGAAGCCAACCGTTGCCATCACGGTAAAAAGCGCACCATGAATCTCATATCCCATGACTGAAACGTATCGGACCTCTACCTCTGCGCTTTGGTCATCCGTCTCATCATCGGTATCTCCCTCCTCATCTTCGTGCTCTTCCTCAACCGCTTCTCGGGCCTCTTGCTCTGCTTTTTCCTCAATCTCTTCAAGCATCTCATCATCAACGGTATCCTCAAATACTCCTTCTTGTTCCTGTACGAAAACGGTCAGTGGCCATGGGAGGTATGACCGAAAGAGCAACAAGAGAGTTCCGACAAGTGTGGCGGCAGCAGTAAACTGTGGAAATGCAGCCGCCCTATCTGAAAGGTGACGCGATTCGATGAGAAAAAACAGGCTAACGACGAGGAAAAAGAGCAACAGTGCGTGCTCTGCAGTTACTCGTTCTTTCAGTGTTGATAGGTTCATGTGTTCAAATGGGCAGGTGTGCGTTGTTATACCCGTTTCAGATGCCAAATCGACAGCAACTGGCAAATGTGCTTCGGTCCGAACGCACGTCGGACAGTTCGAAATGGTGGTGTGTCGTCAATCAGGCGTCTGCGCGGATTTCGTCTAGGTCGACAACCTGCGGCACTGTTTCGAGAACGTCGGCCAACAGTGCATCTGCATCGTCTGGACCACCATACTGGATAACGTTTCCGGAGTCCTCGGCGAACTGTTGGACTTCGTCCGTTTCCGTTGCTTCTTCAATCGCTTCGGCAAGCGGGTCAATATCATCACGATCAGTTCCTGGTGGCGCCCACACGGAAACCTGCAACTGGGAGAGAATATCGATTGGGTCACCCGGTTCGCCGTAGCCCTGTTCATCGAAGGTGGCCATATCTGGGAACACACCGCTGCCGTCACTCACCAACCCAACGACTGGGTCAAGCCGACCGTCTGCAACACCGGCTTCTGCACCAGTGTCCGTTCCAATACCGACTGACACCTCGTCACCCATCACTGCCTCTGTTACGTCGCCACCGCCATCGTATGCGATGTAGGTCTCCCACGGAAGGCCAACGTCGTCACGAAGTACACGTGAAACAACATCAACCATCGTACCCTGTCCTTGACCGGCAATCTGCGAGAATTCACCATCTTCAAAGCGGTCGACAAGGTCGTCCATATCTTCGACTTCGTAATCGCTGTTCGTGTAAATCATGTAACCGAAAAAGCCCATGATAGACACGCCAGTCATCTCGCTGATATCGAAGCCAGGTTCCTGAACGAGCCATGACGTTGGCGTTGATGGTGGGTTAAACACAACAACGCGTGACCCGTCAGGTTCCGAATTATAGACTTCCTGCGTTCCGACCAGTCCACCCTCTCCTGGCTCGTTCTCGAAAGAGATTGACCCATCATAGAACTCATCTGCTGCACCGATAACTTCACGTGCAAACGTGTCTGTTCCGCCTCCCTCTCCGAATGGAACCGTTACCGTTAGGTCATCATCGTCTCCCAGACAACCAGCCATCATCGTTGCTCCCGCTGTCGCGACAACTCCTGTTTTCAGGAATGTACGTCGGTTAGTGCGTACCATATTATTTAACTAACAACCCACTACGTATATATCATTATTTGAAATTACTTGATAGTATCCAGACAAACAAAAAAATATGTTGATAAACCCCGCGTCTCCTGTTGGTCTTTAACAAAGTAATCAATATTCGAACAAGTTGTGATTATGAGGTGATACTACCGAGTTGTGACCATAGCCAGAACAAGCACACTGTGGCCAAATTGGGAACGAAGCTCTAACCGAGCCAAAGTGAATTAGCAATGAGAATCAACGCAGAACGCTTCTTTTATAAAGCCAAACGGATAAACACATCTCACGAATGCCTAACTCCTACGGACCACAAAAAGGGACACGGAACAAGCTCAAAAACAACGCACGCGAACGCGGTATGTCGCCACCACAGCGAGCTGTCCAGCAGTTCGAAGAGGGCGATGTTGTTCACCTCGATATCGACCCCAGCAACCAGAAGGGGCGGTTTCACCCACGCTTTAACGGGAAAACGGGAACCATCGCTGGCAAACAGGGCCGCGCATACAAAGTTGAAATCAAAGACGGTGGCGTCACGAAAACGCTCATCACCCGACCAGCACACCTGACCCGTCAGGAAAACTGAGACAACTTGTTTTGGGATAGCTTACTGTTCGCCCATCGCCTCACCCGCTATCTTTCGTCCTTGAGCGGTGAGCCCGACTTCCGTTCGCTCGCGGACTTCCTCTATCGCATCCAACTCGATAAGCCGGTCATAAATCTCTTCGACGCGCTCGACGTCAATCCCAACAAAATCCGAGATTGCAAACGGTGAGACACCCGAATAAAGCGCCATCACAACCCGTTGTTCAATCGGGTCAAGGTCAAGGTCGGCCTGGTTTCGTCGTGCCCCTTCTTCCAGCAGTTGTCGAAGCACCGAGATATGATGGACCTGTCCAGAAAGGTGGCTCTCGACGCTTCTACCTTCCTCATCTGTGTGCTCCACTTCGATAACCATCCGCTCTTCGCCTGCAATCGGTCGTTCATCCGTCTCAAAATCCCCGATGTCATCGCGATCAATGACAAACTGCTGGCCATCCTCAAGCACAAGCCGTACCGCATCAGCAGTCACTTTGAGTCGGCCGCGTTGCCACTCCTGTCCCTGAATAACGCCCCCAACCACGGCAGGATGTTTGACATAGACAATTGCCCCATCAAGTATGGCGCGGTACAGATCCGTCTCAAACGCCTCGTGGTCGGTTGCAGCAACGAGAAGCACATCATCCTTGATATGAACGGTTGAGTAGGCAGCCACAGAGGCAATTGTCTGGTTGAGGTCAAGTCGTTCGCCCATCTCGGTAATGTTGCCAAGCGGAATCGAAAACTGCTGGTCGGCCATGACAACGAGTCGCTCGGTCGTAAGGATAAGGCGACAGGACTCCCACCCCGCATCCATCATCTCCCGGCCGTTTTTAATAGCATGGAGATATTTCCCCTGCGTATCAGCGATTTTTGCTTCGTTCGTCATAGCCCACTTCGTGGCGAAAGCTATGAGAGGCGTGCAATTATACGTTTTGTCGGCCACGCGACCGAGCAGCTGAATAGGATTCGTACACGAGTTCTTCAACCGGAACATTTACTTTTCAAATCAGCACACCACAAGGTACACAACTAAACCGGGGCAAACGGGATATCGAAGCAGCTGGTCAAGGCTACTGAATCCAATGGTTGCCACTATTGGATATCCACATTGTGCCCGTCTTCAATACGAACGGCTCCCGTACCGATGAAACCCACTATCTCCCTCCCAAGCCGTCTTTCGTCGACAATCGCATATCTCCGAGATTGCGTGCGTATCGATACGCGGTCGCTTGCGCTGTTCCGTATCATGCTCGGAGTATTGATCATCGGCGACCTTCTCTCTCGCTCGCGGAATTTCTGGTTTTATTATACCGATGATGGTGTCGTTCCACAAGAACTCGCAGAGTCGTTCACCCCAGACGGTGCGTTCTCGTTTTTTTACTATACCTCAGACCCGACCGTCATCGCCGGGTTGTTCATCCTCCATGGACTCGTTGCACTTCAGTTGATTGTGGGCTACAAGACTCGGTTTGCAACGATACTCTCGTTTCTCTTTGTTATCTCGCTTGACCACCACAACCCACTGGTCTTGAGCTATGCCGATACGCTCTTTCGGCTACTGTTTTTCTGGGCAATCTTCTTGCCGCTTGGTGAGCGCTGGTCGATTGACGCCGTTCATCGATCCCGGAGCCCACGACAGGGGTTCGTCGGGCTTGCTTCCGTGTTCGCCCTCTCGCAGATGGTCGTGATGTATACGATTAACGGCTTCAACAAGATGGGCTCTGACCTGTGGCAAAGCGGCGAAGCCGCGGTTCTCGTGATGGGATTAGACGAGATGACGTTTCTTCTTGGCGATTTCATGCGAAATTTCGAGCTACCACTGCAGGTCGGTGGCTGGCTCTGGTTCCATATGCTACTTGCCTCGCCACTGCTGATTCTCCTGCGCGGGCGCAAGCGATTGCCGCTTCTCGTCTTTTTCATGGGCGGGCATGCCTCCTTTGCGCTCACCGTTCGTATCGGTGCGTTTGCCTACGTGGCACTGACAGGGCTCTTGTTGTTCATTCCAGCAGTCTTCTATGCCGACCTGTCGAACGTGCGCCGCTGGATTGGCGTAGCCGCCACCCCATTCAATACCATCAGAAGCCATGCAATCGCCGCCGCACAGGCCGTTCCAAACCTGCAACTGACGCATAGCCGAGTGCAGCAGATACGAACGATTACGTACAAATCAACGATGGTCGTCATCCTCATCGCGCTTGGTATCTCCGTGGCACTCCTTCTCCCTGAGGCTTCAGTGCTCGTCGAGAGCGATATTGACGAGGATTACGACCCCGAAGATAACATCGTCGAGTCCGCTGTCGGCGCGCAGATACACACGGTTGCAGAACGGTTGAATATCGACCAACCGCCCTGGAGTATTTTTGCTGGCCCCGGGCCAAGAACCACGGACAGGTACTACGTGTTCCCGGCTAAGACCGCTGATGGAGAGCAGTTGGACATCTACAATGACCGTGAACTCAGCTTCGAGCGCCCTGGGCAAGAACTCCAGAAACAACACGGGAGTTACCGCGAACGATTTTACATGAACTCGATACGACGGGCCGGCTCCGTTGGTGAAGCTCCAGACCATCTCGTTTCCCATCTGTGTGAGCGTGCCCCCGAGAAATACGGCGTTGAACTCACCCATATCAACATCTATGAGATTACCGAGCAGGTCACCCGTGACACAATTGACGACCCCGAAAACCGTAGCCGAGAATCCAACCTCCGGTCGAGACATAGCTGCGGCGACCAGGAGCTAATACACATTGGCCATCCAGAGTTCTAGTTGACAACAACAGATATATAGAATGGCCTGAAAACGGTCACATATGGCCAGCGATTGGGTGTTCGTCGCTATCGGCCTGCTCTTGCTCACACACTTGGGTATCCTCGCCTATGCGCTTAGAAACTACCGGGGAACCACAGGGAACGACTCCACCAATGACGCCGGTGAAATAATCACATGCCCGAACTGCGGGCAAGCAAACGAATCCACGTACCGGTACTGTTGTCACTGCGTGACCGAACTTCCAACCCGAGGAGCTGCCCTTACCAGCCAACAACCAGACAAGGGTCGTCGGACCATGTGAGAAAACAGTTTATTCTGGTACTGAAAGCACGACGCTTTTGCTGTCGAGCACCGCACTCCCTGTATGAAACAAGCGATTGTCGCACGCACTGACCTTGGGATGGGGACCGGAAAACTTGCTGCACAAGTGGCCCATGCCTCTTTGAAAGCCTACGAAAAGGCTAGCGCTGACACACAACGGGCCTGGAAACAAGGCGGGCAAAAGAAGGTGGTTCTCAAAGCAACCGACGAATCGACGCTCTATGAGTTGGCTGAACTTGCCAAAGCCGATGGACTTCCGCAAGCCGTGATTCGTGACGCAGGTCACACGCAACTGGAACCGGGAACGTCGACAACCCTTGCTGTCGGGCCAGCCTCAGAGCGCCGAGTTGATGCTATCACCGGTGAATTGAGCCTCCTGTGAGCGCTTCTTGATTCTGTGTAACAGCGGTTGCTATAGAGTCACAGCCCAGTTGGACACGCGATAAAGCTCGTTTCTAGTCCCCACTCCGAAACCAGTTCCTGTACCGACCGAACCCCGAATGTTTCGGTGGCATAATGGCCTGCAAGGACGACTGAGATTCCTGCTTCTTTCGCTTCGTGATAGATGTGCTGTTTTCCCTCGCCAGTAATCAACACGTCCGCTCCAGCCGCCACAGCTTCATCCAGCCAGTCAACTCCGCTGCCGGTAACGATTGCGACCGTCGAGACCTTCTCTGGACCGAAATCAAGTGTCTGCACTGACTGTCCGCCGGTATCCAGTTCTGGAGCGAGCCGTTCAACGAGCGTTTCGACAGAAATGGGTTCCGAAAGTACGCCCAGTTGTCCAATATGCTCGCCTTCATACGCTCCAAACGGTTGCCGGTCACTGAGTTCAAGAACGTCACCGACACCGGCAGCGTTACCGAGCGTCTGGTGTCCATCAAGCGGGAGATGGGAGACATACAATCCCACGTCATGCGTGATGAGGGGTGCAATTCGGTGATACGCAGTCCCAGTAACACGTTCGATTCCACCCCACGAGATGCCGTGGTGAGTGACCAAAAGGTCGGCGTCGCGTTCGACCGCTCGCTCAATCGTTTCAACTGCCGCATCAACGGCGACAGCAACATGTGAAACCTCACCAGTGCGCTCGACCTGTAACCCGTTCGCACTCGCGTCGATAGCCGCATACCGGTCGGTTTCGAGCTCGGAATCAAGCCGGTCAGCAAGTTCCAGACAGTCCATATCGAGACCAATGGCTCCAGCGGTATGGGTGTTGCTGGAACGCTTACGAGGGGCGGTTCAACAGCCCGTCGGATTCCTCAAGCAGGTCACGGTCAACGGCCAGGTCAATTACCTCCGCACATTCTTGCTCTGACAAGCTATAAGCGCTTGCTGCAACCGTTTCAATCTCCGAACGTTCCACGGGGAACTCACGGTTTTGGAGCAGTCGCATCACCTTGTTGTACTCCAGTGCAGAGATTGTGGTTTGTGGCTGGTCATCCGTCTGGTCGGCCGACTGCTCCTCGGTTGAAGCTGGTTCGGCATCTGTCTCATCGGTGGGTGATTCTGACTCAGCAGTCGGTGTGTCCGTAGCCGAGGAGTCGTCCGATTCATCGTCAGCCTCATCTTTACGTGGAGGTTCCGAGTCGGTTGGTTCATCGCCTTCCTCACTGGGAGACGAAGCAATCTCGAACTCCTCCGGCATCTCTGCCTCCATATTCTCTTCCAGTAAGTCATCGATGGTACGACCACCTTCACCTGTGTCCTCAGAAAGAGTTGTCGTCCCTTCAGCAGAGTCCGCACCGACGGAGTCAACAGCCTCATCCTCCAGTGAATCATCAAACTGGTCCGCTTGCTCGCTGAGTTCGTCAGCTTCGACGACCGCAGGGTCAATGAGCTCATCAACAGCCGAATCGGGACTTGCAGATGTCTCATCGGCCCCTTCATCCATCGATGTGTCATCAGATACCTCATCTACCGGGGTCTCATCAGAACCGTCATCCACCGATGTCTCACCGCCTGGTACACCAGCGGCGGACATCTCTTCGCTACTGTCAACGACAGCTTCATCAGATTCCTCGGCCGGAGACGTGTCGCGTTCCTCACTCGCTTCTGAATCAGACACACTCGGTACCGGCGATACCGCAGCCTCAGCATCATCGACACGAGCTTCTGAAAGTGGGGGAGCACCCGCCGTCTCCAGAACGGTGTTGAGTTTATGTGAGCATGCGGGGCACAGCGTCACGGTTGTCGGGGTCTCTGAGTCGCCAACCAGATATCGCTGGAGCGGCTCGTCGATAGCCGTTCCGCAGAAGTAACAGGAAGACAAGTGGTCCATGTCAGATACAGTGAGCCATCGGATAAAAAAGCCAGCGGCCAAATTCAGCGTGCTGAAAAACCAAGTGGTATACTACGCCGATTCGGACCCAGCAGCGTGGGCATACACAAACGACCGGAGTAACTTTGCGCCAAGCACTGCTGCCTGTCCATCGTCGTTGTCGTTTACCTCGACGACATCGAAACCGTCACAGTACGGTGCCACCTGTCGAACGACTCGCTCCATCGTCCGTGGCAGAAGTCCAAACGGTTCGGGCGTGCCAGTCCCAGGTGCGAAACCAGGGTCTGCGGCATCGATATCAACGCTTAGGTACACTGATTCAGAGCTAAACGAGGGTTCCCAGTCAGCAACGTCCTCGGGAGGAATGACAGTCACTGCCTCCGTTGTTGCTGCTCGTTCAAACTCCGCTTTGCTTCCCGAGCGTGCACCGAGAATGTAAACCTCATCAGCATGTGAAAGTGCATGATGTGAGACGGTTGCGTGACTTAGTGGGTTACCCGCATAGGATTCCCGAAGGTCAAGGTGTGCATCAAGACAGACGTACACATCCGGAGAGACAGCACGAAGACCGCCGACAGTAACGGTGTGTTCACCGCCAAGAAGGAGAGGGAGAACGTCGTCTCTCACATACTCCGAAACCGTCCCGGACATGAACGTCAGATATTCCGCAGTATCGCCACCGGGATGAATGTCTCCATGGTCAAACACTGAAAGCGAGGTGAACTTCGCGTCAGTATGCGGGTCATAATCTTCGAACGACCGGGCAACCTCTCTGAGTTGGCCCGGGCCAAACCGCGTTCCAGGCCGATACGACGTAGAAACATCTAGCGGAGCGCCAATAAGAGCATAGCTGGCTTCCTCACGAGTGGCGACCGCGCCAGGGAACATCAGACGATTTTGCGCTGGCCTTCGAACTCGAGGAACTCGATCTCGTCATCGTTGGAGATTCCCTCGTCGGGACCGACACGCATCACAAAGTTGTCGTAAGTTTCGAGGTCCATTACCTGAATTTCACCATCGCGCACGTCGATAACCTGGCCTTGTTTCCGGTTGATAATTGGGACCCAGACCTTGGCGTCGACTGGCTGAGACATCGAGCGTTTCTGGTCGTCAAAGACGCCTTTAGCCTCGATACGAGCCTTTGCGCTGCCGTGTTTCCCTGGCTTTGCGGTGCTGTAGGAGTTGATTTTACACGGTGAATCGTCAATGAGAACGTAACTACCTTCGTCTAGGTCGCGAACCTCGGACTGTTGTTTTGGCATTGTACCGCCGTTGTCCACCAGACAGTATAAACGGTTTGGAATAGATTGACCAAAAGCTAGCTAACCTGAAATTACGGCTCGGAATCGTCGGCTTCCGTCGATTCGACCGGAATCTCAAATCTGTTAGGTGGCTGGTCGTCGCCTACCTGCGTGTCCCTCTCCTGTTGCCCCTCCGGGACAATAGAATCACCAAACCCAAGTGCCCCTTCTTCCCCTTCACGAAGCCGTTGTCGAGTAAACTGTGGCTGTGCGCGAATGCCGCGGCGTTTGCTGAATGACCGATACAGCAAGAACCCGATACCCGCTGTTACGCCCGCCGAAAAGAGAGTCCACCCAGTCGTAGAGAAAATCCCCAGCAGCGTCGTTGACAGAAGTCCCGCCGAGAGAATCATACCTAGTATAAAACGTTTTGCCAGACGGTCAAAGTAGTCTTTCGGGTCATTAAGCTCCGCCGAAACCTCCACACGGCCACGGTTGACGCTATCTAGCGTCTCTTCGAGTTTTGCTGGAACGCGGACCATTGAGCCTGCCGCTTGCTGGACATCTTTCCCCCGCTCAGCAACGTATTTCCTTGCTCCCTCTTCAAGATAGCCCTCTTTTCCGAGATACTCCGTCGCAACGCTGATGAAATCAAAGTTTGAATCAAGGGTCACACACACCCCTTCAACGACCGTTGCGACACGCAACACAAGTGCGAGATTGGAGGGCAGACGGAGCGGGAACTCGTAAATCGTATCCTCGACCTGCTGGACAATCTGTTGGATACGGTACTGTTCAATATCATCACCACGGAGGTCGGTGATAGCGAGTTCCATAATCTCGCCCATCAGCTTCCGGTCAGCGTTCGGCGAGAGCGTTCCCATCTCAACCAGCGAATCCAGGATGGCGTCAATATCCTGCCTAGCAACAGCTGTGTAGAACTCGATAATACGGTCTTGAATGAACGGGTCGACGTAGCCACTCATTCCGAAGTCGTAGAAAATAATGGTCCCATCCTCAGCGACTGCCAAATTGCCTGGGTGCGGGTCGGCATGGAAGACACCATCCTCAATAATCATCTGCAAATAGATGGTCTGGAGCCGTTCAGCAAGCCGTGAGCGGTCGATACCAAGCTGGTCAAGTTTGTCAAGGTCCGTGATTTTCACTCCCTCGACATACTCCATAGTGAGGACACGCGTTGTGGAGTGTGAATCAATGACCTGCGGAATCCGCATCGAATCGTTCTCTCGAAAATTCCCGCGGATCTCTTTCAGCATCCCCGCTTCACGCTCGTAATCCATCTCCTGTCGAATGGTTTTGGCAAACTCATCGGCCAACGTCTCAAGCGAAAACGAGCGGGTTTCATCGACGAACCGAATCAAGAGGGGAACGGACCAGCGAACGACACGAAGATCAGCCTCAACAAGCTCCTCTACGCCGGGTCGACGGATTTTCACGGCTACTGGTTCGCCATCAACCTTGGCCTTGTAGACCTGTCCGAGACTAGCTCCGCTGATTGGGTCCGTCTCGAAGTCGTCGAACCTCTCGGAGACCGGCCCAACCTCCGCTTCGATAACAGTTTTTGCGTCTTCCCACGCTGCTGGTGGAACGCTGTCCTGTAATTTTTGAAACTCTAGGATATACTCTGGGGGAAGGATATCGGGCCTGGTCGACAGGATTTGCCCGAGTTTGATGAACGTCGGTCCAAGCGAGAGGAGCGAGTTAAGCAGTTTCTGTGCCCGCCGTCGCCGGATTTCGGCAGTGACGGTTCTCGACCGGCCAAAAAGGATGAACCGACGTCGGTCACGCGCATAGCCAACAAGCAGTGGGAGAAACTGCCACACAACGACGAGAAATCGCCAGTAGGCGCGAAAGTTCACTCCAAGGCCACCTCACTTCTCACGGTTCGTAACCGGTATTTCAGTATCAACTCGTTCGTCACTCTTCGGAAGCGTCAGTTCGAGAACGCCGCCACCCATTGTTGCGGACGCCCCTTCTGTTCCGACATCCGGCGGGAGGGGGAGCTCCGCGTCGAGAAATAATGAGCGGTCTTCGGTCACATACTGGAAAGACGGAGGAACAGATTTTGTCCGTCGTGCTTCAATATGGAGCGTCGAACCGACGATTTCGACTGTGGTCGTCTCGGCTGATGCGCCAGGGAGGTCAACCAGTAGACGATAGCTGTGCTCACTTTCGAGAATATCAGCGAACACAAGAGTGGGTAATTGGGAGACGGCATCGCGAAGCACTGACATAGCTACCTGTTAGGGCGCATAAGCGAAAAAGTCCCCGGTATCCGCACACAATCGGTCCTCAAGAAAGGAGTTCGGAGAGTTCGTCAACACGTCGGTCGCCACAGACACACTGCCCGAACTGGGCAGGGTCGTGTCGGCGGACATGAATACCATCGAGGCCGGCGTTCCAGGCGGCTCCAATATCTTGTCCGTTGTCACCGACAAGCGCACCGGTCTTGCCGTTGCCAGCCACGCCGAGTCGTTCCATTGCCATCGTCACAGGGCGAGGGTCAGGTTTCCACCCCGTCTCATCTGAGCAACAGATAACCGTCTCGAACCAATCAGCGATATCCAGTTCCTCAAGTACCGGCCCAGTCAGGTATTCCTGACAGTGCGTAACGACGCCGATATCAGTCTCCGTGTTGAGAATGAATTCCTCAGCATCCGGGTACAGATGCGTTGCTGCGGCTCTCCGTTCCGGTTGTTCAACATCGTGAAACACAGCCCAAAAGTCAGCCGGTTCAACGCCCACATCCGACAGGATTCGGTCGCGTGTTTGGCCGAGTCCATACCAGAGGAGTTCGGACTCATGCCCGCTAAACGAAATTCCCATTCGGTCGCCGACGGTCGCAATAGTATCGTGAATATAGGACGTCTTGACATCGACGACTGTCCCGTCGAGGTCGAGCAACCAGAAATCATAGGTTGAACTGCTCATTAGCTGTCGAAGCTAGCTCATCTCCAGTAATGAATCTTCTGTCGGCCAGTGACGGCCATATTGTGGGCTGTCCGACTAGTTAATATCGTTCAGTGCCTCAGCAAGGTCGATATCTTTCTCCGTAATGCCACCAGCATCGTGTGTCGTGAGTCGGACCTCAACTTCACACCAGCCGATACGAATCTCAGGATGGTGCCAGTGGTGTTCAGCAAGTCCACCCGCACCGGCAGCGAAGCCGATGCCGTCAAGGTAGGCGTCAAATTCGTACGTGCGAACGATTTCCTCACCATCTCGTTCCCACCCGTCGGGAAGCTGTGCAGCAATTTCGTTATCTGAAAGGAGCGATGTCATGCGTATAGGCATTGGTGCGACAACACAATGAACGTTCGTCTCGTGACAGGTTCCAAACTGGCCCCTTTCAATTGCTTACTCTTGTTTCGCAACTCGGTGGCGATAGACCGTTGCTGTCTCATCCCACTCGAAGTTTCCACCATGCGCAGCAACCATCCGCTCTTTGTAAGCCGCAAGGGAGGGTGAGCCCTCTCGTTGTGCGTCCTCGTCGGTCATCTCTCCGAGCGTGCGCTCGGTCACCTCAACGACCGCAAACGTCTCGCCCTCGATATCGAACGTATCACCTTCTTCGGCGTACGGTTTTCCACGGTGAATCTGCGTCATCTCCCCTTCAGCAACCGCAGTGATTGTCCGATTATTCGGAAAAAGCGTGTCCGCTTCTATCTCTGCCATATGCCTGTATTAGGGTTGACAACGCAAAAATGGTCGCGTTGCCAGCGTGGCTTAAACGAAGGCGTCGCCAAGAACGTCCTCTACACGGAGGAGGTGAGTGACCTGTGCTTCGTCAGTCTATTATGAGGTATTCTCGTAGAGGTACTTGATGGGATTTCATACGTTTGACCCGGAGAAAACGGACCGGCTGGCGGACCCGACACGATTTCGGTTCTGCTCACGGGAGGAACTCGTTGAGCCGCTACCAGTAAATCAGGATGCACGGATTATCGACATCGGGAGCGGCATCGGCTTTTACACTGATGAGTTAGCACCGTATTTTGAGACAGTGTACGCGTTCGACCTCCAAGAGGAAATGCACGAAGAGTACCGAGCGCGAGGCGTCCCGGAAAACGTCGAATTGCTCACTGGAGACGCTGGCTCACTGCCCTTCGAAGCAGGGTCTCTCGACGGTGCGTTTTCAACGATGACCTTTCATGAGAGTACAACCCCCGAATCGCTTGCAGAGCTAGCAAGCACCCTTGTTGCAGGCTCTCCGTTCGTTATTGTTGACTGGTCCGCCGAAGGCGATGGTGAGGCGGGACCGCCAGTTGACGAACGGTTTTCGGCTGCGGAAGCCAGCGACCTGTTAGAGGAGGCAGGATTTGCAGTCACCCGGTCGGCAGAGCGAACGGAGACATTTGTTATTGTTGCACATGCAGTGGGCAGTGAAAAGTGAGCGCTGAGACGACTTGGCGTCCGCTGATAACCAATCTTGTACCCCCTGTGTGGCGATTCGGTTAGTAAAGGAACGTCTGGTAGTATCGTGCCCCAACTGAGGGCGGGAGCACAAACCACGCCAACAGTGTGACTGAGTAACAGGCCATAACCGTTAAACACGCTAACAGTAAAACTATTGCATGAACCACGAGGAGGCGGGAGCCCTTGCAAACCACGTTTTGGATACTATCGGAGGGGGAGTCATTGCCGATCGCTCGTTCCTCGAAACGGTGATGACGGGAATCTTGGCCCGTGGACACGTCTTGCTTGAAGATGTCCCGGGGACTGGAAAAACGTTGACAGCACGGAGTTTTGCAACAGCGCTTAACCTTTCATTTCAAAGAATTCAGTTTACACCGGACTTACTTCCAGCTGACATTACCGGCTCAAATATCTACCGGGAGTCAACTGGTGAATTCGAGTTTTCACGGGGCCCAATCTTTGCGAATATCGTCCTCGCAGACGAGATAAACCGTGCGCCACCGAAAACACAAGCAGCGTTGCTTGAAGCGATGGGTGAAAAGCAGGTAACGGTTGATGGGACGACACACGAATTGCCGGAGCCGTTTTTCGTAATTGCGACGCAAAACCCCGTCGAACAAGAGGGAACCTTCGGTTTACCGGAAGCACAGCGAGATAGGTTCATCGTGAAAACATCGATGGGATATCCAACTGCACAGGGAGAACGACTCCTTCTTGACAGGCGAGCAGAGCGCTCAGCACAGACGCCAACCGTCGAACCAGTCGTTGACGAAGCGGAGGTTATCTCACTACAAGAAGCCCCCGAGACGGTAACTGTCGACCCACGCCTTCGTGATTATATGGTCGAGTTAGGGCGGAAAACACGGCAAGACAGTCGAGTACACGTTGGTGTCTCTCCGCGGGGTATCCAACGCCTGTTTGAAGCTGCTCGTGCCAAAGCAACACTTGATGGTCGGGATTTCGTCGTTCCAGACGATATTAAGCAGGTAGTCAAACCCGTGTTCGTTCACCGGATTGTCTTGACCGCAGATGCAAGCGTTCGCGGAACCGAACGTGATGACATTATCGCCGAGATACTCTCACAAGTTGACGTCCCAGCCGCGAGTGGACAGGTCTCGACACCCCAACACGAGGTGTCGAATCATCACCAGCAGGCACACACAGAGTCACAGCAAAATCACCATCCGCCCGCATCAAATCAGCCACCAATGTCGCCGACAAATCCCGACAGCCAACCGGAAGGAGACAACTAGCGGCGTTATCGAAGCGATTCAAGCAGAAAGACGAGACCAACCAAGGCGCTCAACAACGCGGCAGTCCCGACTGGCGCCGTCAGTTGGAAATCGACACGCAAAAGCGCGGCTGCTATCCCTGCCCCGAGGACTCCAACGAGAAGTGTTGCTGCACTGTGAACAAGTTCAGGACCACGAGATGGCGCTTTTCGCCCAATTTCAGCACCCATCGTCACGCCAAATCGCCCAGCATCCCAGATGACAAACGTCGCCACGAGACCAGCAAGGACTACCC
>PUNZ01000086.1 GCA_003551945.1 Halovenus sp.
ATTGACGCAACTGACGGACTCACCGTGACTCGTGAGTTCTATAACGGAAAGGCAGAAGGTGAAGTCGACGTTGCTGGCGAACGCGCTGTTGTCACCGTTCGCCCCGGCGAATGGCCAGCAACCGAAGATGCCGGCGATGCCGCAATTGAAGCCGTTGATGTCGAGATTGATGAGGCTGCTGTTGGCTCGACGGTCACTGGCTTTGAAGAAGTTGGTGCAGGCGATGTCGACATTTCCGAGGCTGACGTGCTCGTATCTGTTGGCCGTGGTATCGAAGAAGAGGACAACCTCCCGATTATCGAAGAACTCGCCGAGGCCATGGGTGCAACGGTTTCTGCATCCCGTCCAATCGTTGACAACGGCTGGCTTCCACAGGACCGCCAGGTCGGGCAGTCCGGTAAGAAAGTCACGCCTGATGTCTACATCGCAATTGGTATCTCTGGGGCTGTCCAGCACGTTGCCGGGATGAAAGGCGCAGAGACCATCATTGCAATCAACAACGACCCAAGCGCACCAATCTATGATATCGCCGATTACGGTATCACCGATGACCTGTTCGATGTGGTTCCAGCCTTGACCGAACAGTTCAGTTAACGCTACGCATCTGATTTTTCGGAGTTGGTTATTTCATTCGGAACCTGCGGCCCAGCGGTTAGCACGCAAAGAAGGCCCACACCAGAGACGTCTATATTTGCATACGTTACAGAGATATTTCTGTTGGTTACCTATCCCATACTTAGTAGTAATATTGTGTAGTTAACCCAAAACCGTTATATCAGAAGATAGCGTACCAGTATTTGAGTAACAAAGATGTGCGAAATGTATCCAATCATAGCCGGTGAGTATCGATGATTGAGGTCGGTACGCTTCCAACAGTCGTGCAAGCCCTGCTGATAGTGGTGGCTGTCTTTCTTGAAGCAGTCGTTCTCTATGGTGGCTACGGGTATCTCGAAGAATGGTTCGCACCCCGAATTTCAACGGTCATTGAGAACGTCTAATATATGGACCCATTCGGACTCAGTCCCGCGCTGATACTGTTGTTTGTCGGATTTGGCTTCATGGTCGGTGTCTTGTTTGGCTTTTTCGGAATGGGTGGTTCCTTTCTGATTACGCCAACCCTGCTCATATTGGGATATCCAGCCTCGGTTGCAATCGGGAGTGGCCTCGCATTTTATTTCGGGACATCCGTGATTGCTGTCTTGAAACACTATGATATCGGCCAGGTAAACTACAAACTGGGGGCAATCCTCTTTGTCACGCTGTCGATTGGTATCGAACTCGGCAGCATGCTCGTTTTTGCTCTTGAGCGGGTGGGTGTTGCCGAACTTATCACTGGGATTGCGTATGTTGTGTTGCTTGCAGGGATTGGCATGCTCTTTCTCCGTCGTGCGATGAATCTCTCAGATGAGACCGAAGACGACGAGGTGGGCCCATCAGATGAAGAGATTCCCGCTATTGCACAGAAAATCCAGTCATACCGTATTCCCCCGATGATTTCACTTGCATCTGGTGGTCGTGCCTCATTATGGACGATGTCCGGTGCAGGTGGTAGTGTGGGTGTCCTTTCCGGGTTGCTTGGGGTCGGTGGCGGATTCATGCGAATGCCGGCGATTTATTATCTCATTGGCACGCCATTGACGGTAGCCGTAGGAACCAGCTTATTTGCTGGTTTGTTTTCCGGTGCCTATGGTGCATTCACCTATGGCATGTCAGGGAGCGTTGCCCTCCCAGTCGTCACCATGCTGCTAATTGGAAGTGCACTCGGTGCTCGGCTGGGTTCGGCAGCGACGACAATGGTCGAAGAAGATGAGGTGATTGTCTACTTCGGAATTATGATGTTGCTGGCCAGTGCAGGTGTCGGATTTAGCGAACTTGCAAACTGGGTTGGGTTTGGGTTCCTTGACGTCCTGAGCGTCGTCTTGCTCGTTGGCTCTTCATTCTTCGTCGGGTCAATCATCCTGTACAGTGCGGCGAAAGCGTACACCCCATCGTCCGATGAGCCGGCAACGGCCACCAAACAGGATAGCTGAACTTTTATCAGGTATCTAGCGGTTCTCGACACTATTTTCCTGTTCTTCAACGCACTCTCTGCTCGTGCACAGAACACCGACATACAAAAGCAGGCAGGACTATATGAGAGGATATGGGAAATGCAGACCTTCGACAGCTTGCTGCTATCGAATCGGTTTCGTTCGATGCACTTGAAGGGTCGACCGTTGCAGTCGACGCACACAACTGGTTATACCGGTATCTGACAACCACTGTGAAATGGACGAGCGACTCAGCATACACAACAGCTGATGGAACCGAGGTTGCAAATTTAATCGGTATCGTCCAGGGGCTGCCGAAATTTTTTGTGCATGACCTTACACCAGTCTTTGTCTTTGATGGAGCAGTGACTGACCTGAAAGAAGAAGAGATTGAAGACCGGAGAGCACAGCGCGAACAGTACGAATCACAGCTTGAAACTGCCCGTGAGGAGGGTGACCCGGTTGCAGTCGCACGGCTTGAATCTCGGACGCAACGGCTGACTGACACAATACTCTCTACAACTCGGGAACTGCTTACGCTGCTTGATGTCCCAATTGTTGAGGCTCCATCGGAAGGGGAATCTCAGTGTGCACACATGGCACGGACCGGAACAGTCGATTACGCTGGAACGGAAGATTATGATGCCCTGTTGTTTGGAGCCCCGTATACACTTCGACAGTTAACTAGCAAGGGCGACCCGGAGTTGATGGACTTCGAAAAAACCCTTGCAAGACATGATATTACCTGGGAGCAACTTGTTGAAGTCGCACTTCTCTGTGGCACTGACTTTAACGATGGAATCACCGGCATCGGACCAAAAACAGGCGTGAAACTCATCAAAGAGCACGGAACCATTGATGCTGTCCTTACACACAGAGGCGAAGAAATGGCGCACGTTGACCGCATCCGGGAGTTATTCCTTCAACCGAATGTCCGTGATGTCGAGGTCGAAACTGACATTTCGCCGGATGTTGAGGCCGCCCGTGAGTTCGTTATCGACCAGTGGGAAGTGACTCCGGACGAGGTCGCGCGTGGGTTCGAACGAATCGAAGAGTCGCTCGTTCAGACCGGACTGGATAACTGGACCTAGTTCGTCCGGTTGATAACAGCACACCGAACTATTCGTCTTCTACCTGCTGTCGGAGTTGGTCGGTCTGTTCTTGAATCCGTTCAATCTGCTCTTCGAGTTGTCCTTCAGCTTCCTCCTGTAGCTCTTGGAGTTGTGATTCGGTCTCCTCGACAAAGTCAACCGTTTGTGCTTCGAGGTCTTCGTGTGTTTCTTGCAATAGTTCCAACTGTTCGCCGAGTGTGTTCAAATACGTCTCAGAAAGGTCGCCGTACTCTTCTAAGCCTTCTTCTGCCATTGACGCTGCCTCTTCGCCTGCTTCATCAAGGGCTTCGAACTGTTCATCCATCGCTTCTCGAATCTGTGCAATCCCGGATTCGGAGCCTGGAACAGATGATTCTATCGCTTCTAGATACCGGTCAAGGGCATTTCGGGTAATTTCGACAGTTCGTTTTTGGGTTTCAACTCCCTCGTCGATGCCGCCAGCGAGTGCCTCGCTGAGCTCTTTTTGGAATTCGATAGACTGCTCAAGTGCTTTTTGACTCTGTTCGAGGGTTTGTCGCTGAATTTCGAACGCAGCAGTGATTGGGTTTTCGTCGGCCATTGTGCTCAGCCGTAACTATCTCAACCCAATCATATCAAACCATCTGTTCTAAAAATTGAAAGTTTCTCTACGCTTCAGTCGCTTTTCCCGAATTCGAACCACCTTCTGGCCAGAGCCAGAGCACCCCGACGATCAGAAGCGTCAGTGCGATTGAGGCAGGGTAGTAGACGCTTGGGGCGATATCAATGCCGAGATACGCGAGCACGGTGTGTGCTTCGATGATGACCGGGACTGAAAAGGCCAGCAAGACCAGCAAGCCGGCAGGTCCGGGGCGGTTCATCGCAACACCCCCGCGATAGCCGCGATAGCGCCAACAGCGCCAGCAAGGCCAGCAACAACCCATTCTGTCGCCAACCCAGACAACGAGAATAGTGGCGCATGGTCGGGTCGGACTGGAGAGACATCAGGTCCGAACAAGCCACCTTCTGCGATGATCGAGGCAATCGGAATCGTGTATACGAGGACAATCAACACCGCTGCAATCGCAACCCACAGTCGGAAGTTTTCGAGGACTGCAGGCGCGTGTTCTTTTCCTGACAGTGGCTTTCTGATCGGTGCTTCCGACGTAATCTTTGTCGTTGCACTGATACCAAACCACGAGAAGATGAGGTGGATAAAGAACAACACCAGCGAGAGCGTGAGGATGATCGCACCGATTCCAATCTGCAGGTGTAGCTCACCGATGCTCCCGATGACTCCTTCGAACTCAAAGTCATAGAATGGGTCGGCGGTCCGGCGTGGCTCGCCACCGACACCGACGCGGTGCATCGCGTTGCTCATCAAGACCATTCCAACAAACCAGGTAAGGACCTGCACGAGGCCGAGACGCATACTGAAAATTGGGTTTCCAGTAATCCGTGGCAGGAACCAGTACGTGACGGCCATAATCGTCAGCGCCACAGCCGTCCCGACTGTCAGGTGGAAGTGGCCCGGGACCCACATCGTATTGTGCACGAGGTAGTTCAGGTTCATTCCGGCATTGACCATTCCAGAGAATCCTGCTGCAGCGAACATCAAGCCTGCAAGTGCCATTCCAGTGAAGGCTGGGTTTCGCCATGGCAACGCAGTGAGCCAGCGGAAGTATCCCTCACCACCACGCTGACGAGCACCGTGTTCGATACTTGCAACAACGGTAAATGCGGTCAGAAGGCTTGGCAGGAGGAGGAACATCGTGTTCGATGCGGAGAGGAACTTGAACCCTTCCGCAATCCCTGGGTCGAGATACTGGTGGTGGATACCAACAGGCACCGAAAGCACGAGGAAGAGAACGAACACAATTCGTGCGAGTGCATCACTGAACAGTCGCCCACCCGCAATCTGTGGGAGAATAACGTACCAAATCATGTAGACTGGCAGCAACCAGAAGTACACAACCGGGTGGCCGAAGTACCAGAACAGCGTTCGGGTCAACAGTGGGTTGACGCTGTCGATGATACCAAGCGACCACGGGAGCAAGAAGAGGAGAACAGCAGCAGCGACGCCAATGGTTGCCAGATACCACATCAGCATCGTGGTCAACACCATAAAAGTCCGCAGCGGCGTTTTCTCTCCTTTGTTTTCCTTTTTCCAGTTCCACCATGAGCGGAACCAGTCAGCACCGGCAACCCAGGTCCCGACGATGAAAGTGGTTAGTCCAGCATAGAACAACCAGTGTGCTTCAAGCGGAGCATAGAACGTAAAGAGGACGCTTGCACTGATGTCCGTCGCGTCAGTGAAACCACCGAGAATGGCGATTGAAGCCATTGCGGCACCAGCCGTCATCAACCCGTACCAGAGCCAGGTCACCCGGATGTCCTCTGACGGTCTGTCAAGGCTATCAGTGATTGCCCACTGGTAGAACCCGACGAGGAAGAAAATCGTGAACAGAATAACAAGCGCAACACCGTGCAGCGTGAGCACAGTGTAATACGTTTCACTCGGCATAATCCGGAGATAATCAATTCGATGGAGTGTCTGGAGTGGCCCCATTGCCCCACCGATAAGAAGTGCGAGGAACGAACTCGCAAGCGCTGCTCGAACGACCTTTGCCTCGTCAGGATATCTGTCTGCAAAAACTGCCATTAGTTGTCACCTCCGCGCTCGTCGATGGTAATTAAATCATCTGTGTAGTTTTCTTCCCATTCCTCTTCAGAGACGACGTTTACCATCCCTTCCATTTCATGATGAAGCTCACCACAGTATTCAGAACAAACGACACCGTATTCGTTCGGTTCCTCGAACTCTGCGGTCAACTCCGCAATCTGTCCGGGAATGACCATCGTATTGACGTTCGTTCCAACGATGTCGTAGCTGTGGATGACATCACCAGCAGTGATGTAGAATGTCACTGTTGAGCCTTCAGGAACGGTTATTTCTCCAGGGAAGAAATTGGGATGGTTGGCTTGAATCTGTGCTTCGTAGTGGGATTCATTCACCTGTGTTACGGACGCTTCAGTACCGGCGACATCCTGATATCCCTCGAAAGTTGGATGGTCACCAATTTCGTTTGGATTGATTTCTCCGCCCTCATCATCAACCATTTGGATACCTGCACCAACTGCACCGTAAGCAACGCTTGAAATGAACAGCACCACCAGCACCAGTGCAGCAGCGAACCAGATCTTCTCGTATTTGTGTATCTCCATTCGTTAGAACACCACCATTGGTGAAATACGTGGGAGGAATTCGACGAAGTAGACGAATATCCAGAGCATAGAGACGATTATGAAGTAGATGAATACGAGCGCCAGCGTCCCGATTGGGTCGTATTCATCGTGACCTATCTCACGTTGAATATCATCGGTTTGGTCTGCAGCAGGTTGTTCTGTAGCCATATATGCACCCGTTACGGGTGCCCCAAGTTAAGAAGGTACCGCCGTTCCCACCGGTCGGGAACCGGAGAAAGTGTTTAAATAAACACCCCCTAAATAAAGGTAATCAATGGACTACGAAGCATACCACGTTGCGGCGCTCGCATTGTTGGCACTTATCCCTGTCGGGATTTACGCAGCGATGAGTGGTCGGATGCCGACATACCTTGGTGCAATGAGCTTGTTCAGCATCTTTTACATTGCAGGCTTCCTCATGCTTATGTTCGGCGTCCTCGAGGAATCGAATGGCCATTCAGAGAGTCCCTCACACTGACGAGGGCGTCTCCATACCCTTGACCACATTACTTTCTCCCTCTAGTCTATTGTTTTGCGGTCCCAATGGAAACCACGAACAAGTGGCCCATCCTTGACAATGACTGAATGTACGTTATGTGACTTGCCGGTTGGTGACTCCCCGATTACAGCCGCTGATGTCGATGGGGCATTCTGCTGTCAAGGGTGTCTGTCGGTCTACCGGAGTCTAGGTGATGTCGATTTAGCCGAGTATCAGTCGGAAGCAGCGGCGACGGAAGCACAACCGTTGCCAGATGATGCTGAAACGACTTACCTTGCTGTCGATGGGATGCATTGTGCTACCTGTGAAGTATTCCTTGAGACGACTGCCCGAAAAAAGACGGGTGTCTATGATGCTGAGGCCAGCTACGCCGCCGAAGCAGTCAAAGTAAGCTACGACCCAGAGCAGACATCACAGGATGCGGTGACCGATAGCCTCTCCAAACTTGGGTACACTGCCCGGGAACGAGGTGAGTCGAGTTCACCCGGTCCGGATATGGCCAGTCGCTTGCTGGTTGGTGGATTCTTCGGTATGATGGCCATGACGTGGTATATCATCTTTCTCTATCCTACCTACTTCGGATTTGACCCAATCGTCACGCTCGGTCAGTGGGATGGCTTGTATGTCTACGGCCAGCTTGCCGTTGTTACAACGATTATTTTGCTGTATACCGGTCAGCCGATGTTGCGTGGGGCATATATCAGTATTCGGGCACGCCGACCAAACGTAGATTTACTGGTCACCATTGCCGCACTCGCTGCTTACTTCTACAGTACGGGCCGCATTTTGATGGGGGAGTCTGACCTCTATTACGACGTCACAATCGTCGTTGTGATGGCCGTCACCGTAGGCAACTACTACGAGTCCCGTATCAAACGCAAAACAGCAGGATTGCTTGCTGACCTGACGGAGCTTCAGGTGGACGAGGCGACGCGAGTTGATGGTGAGACCATCGCAATTGAGGAAATCGAACCGGAAGAGCAACTTCGCGTTAAACCTGGTGAACGGATTCCTGTGGATGGGGTCGTCTCTGAAGGGACTGCTGCTGTGGACGAAGCGCTTGTAACAGGCGAATCCCTCCCGACGACAAAGCGACCCGGGGATGAGGTTCGGGGCGGCACGGTTGTCACTGACGCGCCGATAGTGATAACAGCTGATGCCGGCGCTGAGAGCACACTCGATAGAGTCGTTTCACTGCTGTGGGATATCCAGGCGACGAAACCCGGTGCTCAGCGAGTTGCAGATACGTTGGCGACAATCTTTGTTCCACTTGTGTTGGTCGTTGCTGCTCTTGCGGCCGTCCTGATTGTTGTTACCGGTGGCTCCGCACAGACGGCAATGCTTACGGCGCTGACGGTCCTTATCGTCTCGTGTCCTTGTGCTCTGGGCTTAGCCACGCCACTCGCTGTCGCTTCGGGCCTGCAGTCTGCAGCGACGCAACGTATTGTGGTGACGACACCGGCGTTGTTCGAACACAGCCCTGCCGTCGAGACGTTGGTGTTCGATAAGACAGGAACGTTGACCGACGGTGAAATGACCGTCAAGGAGACCGTAACCGAAGACAGCACGCACAGGGAGGTTATCAAACGTGCCGCCTTGGTCGAACAGTATTCTGCACATCCCCTTGCCACGGCAATTACAGAAGAGCAGAATGCTGCGATGACGGATGGCGGTGCCAATCAGACCCTAACTGATACGCCTGCTCCTGTCACAGAGCCAGTGCTTGAGGGCGAGTCCGAACAAGGTATTGTTGACACCTTTGAACGCTTTCCGCGCGGTGTGGCGGCCACTGTTGAGGGAGCTTACACGGTTGTCGGTCACCCATCGCTTCTTGAATCAAAAGAGATGGCTCTCTCTGCAGAACTGTCGGCGACTATCGAATCAATTCGACAACGTGGAGATGTACCGGTTGCCGTGGGCTGGAACGGCACGGTCCGTGGAGTGATTGCTGTTGGCGACGTTGAACGCGACGAATGGGAGTCAGTCCTTGATAGGATCGGTCCAGAGTATCGAATTCTCGTTTTGACCGGCGATGAAGGGCCTGCAGCGGAGCGATTCCGAGAACACAAATACGTAGACGATGTCTTTGCTGGTGTTCCGCCGGACGGGAAAGCTGAAACCGTTCGACGGCTGGCGGCAACCGAGACGGTTGCGATGGTTGGCGATGGGAGCAACGACGCACCAGCATTGGCTGCTGCCGATGTTGGAATCGCCGTTGAGGGTGGCACCCAACTTGCCACCGATGCGGCGGATGCCATTATCCTTGATGGTGACCTCAGACAAGTGCCGACTGTCTTTACAGTCGCTCGTGGGACCCAAAAGCGAATCCGGGAAAACCTTGCGTGGGCATTTGTTTACAATGGGATTGCCATTCCATTAGCCCTAACTGGGCTATTGAACCCGTTGTTTGCTGCATTGGCGATGGCAGCAAGTAGCCTGCTTGTCGTCGCAAACTCTGCGCGGACACAGTAGTCAAGCGAACCGTTAGCGAGTACCCGGGAACACCCCTTTCCCACGTTTACTCTTCACTCGGCCTTAGGAATCTTTTCGCTCAACGACGTCACCCAGGGTGTAACTTCCTGTCGAAGCGTCGCTTGACCATTCGGATTCATCCACACTCCCACCAGCAGTCAGGTCGATACTGAGTTTCCGCTCTAACTTTTTTTGCATGCGGTCTGTGGGCAGCGTATCGCCACGCTCCAGTTTCCGTATGAGACTCGCTTTTTCGTTGAGGTTGTTTGCTAGTTCCTCCTGGCTGAGGCCCGCACTCTCACGGGCGTTGCGGATTTGCTCGTCGAAATCTTCCGCAATTTCGTCCATGTCATCGAACATATCTCGTCGCCGCCCGCCGCCAGAGCTGCCACTGCTGGCCGACCCTGTCGTGGATGAACCTGTCGTTCCGGAACTGCTTGCACCCGATGAGGAACTCCCGGTTGAGTATTTTGTAGTCGTACTCGACGATTTCTGTTCTTTGATTTCGGTCCCAAAGTCTGTACATTCATCGCACACTTCGAGTACGGCACCCTCGATTTTCGCTTTATTCGGGGATTGCGTCTCTTTCCCGCACATCTCACACTGGACCATACACACACTTGGCTACCCCCCTGCATAAATTGTACGCCGTGTGGCCAGGTCAGTGCGACCCCCACTGATGGTCTCAATCCAGGTCTTTCATCGCATAATAAAACCGCTGCAGTGCAGTCAGGTGACCAACCACAGCGAAGATAACGAGTAACCACCCAATGACGGTAAATCCAGAGAGTTGGGCTGTGTAAAATGCAGCAACAATGCCGATAACGCCGGTCAACATCAGTCGGTCTGCTCGACCGAGTAATCCACCATACACTCTGTCAAGTCCAACCGCTTCGGCTTGGGTACCAAGGTACGAGGTCATCAACACGCCGGTCACGGCTGCAAAGCCAAGTGCATACTCACCAATCCCACCAGCAAGCCCGGCAATGAGTATCAAATCAGCATACCGGTCGAGCACATGGTCGAGGAGGTCGCCGGCTGGTGAAGCCGTATTGAGTTCTCGGGCGAGTGCACCATCAAGCAGGTCAAACAATCCGTTCAGGAAGACGAAAAACGCACCCACAAGGTAGAGCATCGGTTGGTCACCAGCAAAGTAAAACCCGACACCACCACCAATAGCTGCAAGGAGTGCAAGCAAACTTACCGCGTCGGGTGTCAATCCCAGTCGTTTTGAGAGCGTCACAAACGGCTCAAGAAACCGCTCTGCCAGTGGCCTGAGTGAATCAAGTGTCATAGTGTCTGCTCCGATAGGTACTCAACAAACGAGACGATACCGACGCGTGGCGATGCTTCGCCGGTGAGTACTGCTTCGATATCCTCGGCGATGGCCTCCGGCGTTCGGTCCGTTGTGTCTATTTCGTAGACGATATCTCGTCCATGACGGTTCACTGCCTCGCTGAGAATGATATCCAGTGCTTCGCTTTCGGCGTTCTCTTGGATACTCTCTGACGACTCGCCGCGGTCAGCAAGGCGAGAAGCAAGCTGCTCTGGGTGACAGCGGAGTACGATAACAATGTCAGCATCGAATAAGTGAGAGAGGTGTGATTCGATAATGACATTCTCTTTTGCAGCAAGCCAGTCATCCACGGCCTCAAGATCGGTTACCACGGTATCACGACCCTCGTCGTAGTCAACGCTGAAATCCTCTTGTCTGATAACCTCGTTGAGATGGATAATATCCAGTGAGGTCTCAACCAGCTCTGTCACCGTTGTTTTGCCGGTACCTGGTGTTCCCGTGACAGCAATTCGCACTGGTTAGTCACCACCGATAATTTCGTTCAACGTGTCTACTGCCCGGCGAGTGGACTCTTCCGTGCCGCACGTAATTCTGATACACTCAGGGAGTCCAAAGCTTCCGCAGTCTCTGATAATGACTCCCTCCTTTTGTGCAGCCTCTGCAACCGCAGCGCCATCACCGACTTCGGCAAGGATGAAGTTCCCTCCACTTGGCCACGTTCGGGCATCCAACTGTTCTTCCATAAACTCACGAGCCCAGCGTGTTGTCTCGACTGTTTTTTCGACGTGTGCATCGTCGGAAAGCGCAGCCAGGCCGGCATGACAGGCTAGCAGGTTGACCGCGAACGGGGTGTTGATTCGTTCGTAGGCGTCTGCCCATTCGGCCGGGATGAGTCCATAGCCGAGGCGAAGGCCAGCAAGTCCATAGGCTTTCGAGAAAGTTCGAAGGATGGCGATATCGTCGCGTTCATCAAGCAACCGTCGTGCGGAAGGTGCATCGGTGAACTCGCCGTAGGCTTCATCGACGATAATGAGTGTTTCCGAGTCAGTTTCCGCTGCAAGCATCTCGATTTCCTCAAGTGCCATTTCTGAGCCACTTGGGTTGTGTGGCGTTGTGATATAGATGAACCGCTGTCCATCGTACTGGTCGAGAATAGCTGGCGCAGTCTGTGCAAACCCATCTTCTTTCGAAAGTGGGTAGCTTTCGACGACTGCACCGTGATACCGAGCGCTCATTGGATAATATGCGAATCCAGGGTCCGGGGCAAGGACACGGTCGCCTTCCGAAAGCATTGCTCGTGACAGGTAATCCAATAACCCATCACCGCCAGGCGTGAGCCAGACCTGTTCAGGAGAAAGGTCCCATTCAGCAGCAATTGCCGCGGTCAGGTCGGTATGAGCCGCTTTTGGATATGTATGTACATCCTTCGCGGCGGTTTCGATTGCTTCGATAGCGTTCGGACTTGGTCCGAATGGATTTTCGTTCGAGGAGAGTTTGATGAGAGCTGCAGGGTCAAGGCCGAGGTCACGAGCAACCTCTTCAATCCCACGCCCCGCTCGGTAGGGAATATTCGCAGAAAGGTCCCGTGTGTTCATACGCCGAACAAACGGTCCCGTCATCTTAAGAGTGCTCATACCGACCGTTGTTCTTGTGTGATGGCTGGTGCTGCAGCTGGTTTGTGCGCGCGAATAGCCAGCCCCACAGCATATTAACGACTGCCCTCCTATCCACAGCTATGGAAACACGAGGCGTCCTCGGCGGCATCTGTCTTGCAATTGGCGGGCTTCCATTGACCCTCTTTTACGGGCTTGAATCCTTCGGCATTATCGGTGTGGTGCTGATACTCGTCGGGGGGTTGGTCAGCTATGGAGCGTATAACGCTGACTCATACTGATATCGTCTCAACCGACCGACCGACGGGTGCCCTGACAGGTCTGGTCAGCCACATAGCTGCAAAGGAGTGGTATAAACGTCAGGTTTGCATCCGTCTCCTTGTGTTGGGGGACTCTCTGTTAGGAGAAGCAGTTATGCCTAGGGCCTCTGTGTAAATATACCAACCAACACAAGCTCAGCCATGGACGAAGCGGATGACCTCGCAGAGAGAGTCCTTTCAGGTGACCCGTACGCGGAGGCTGAGGTCACCGAACGTCGGATGATTCCGCTCACTTTAGACCAGAAAATCAGATTTGCGACTATCTTACTCGGACTGTCTGGACTGTTAGCGCCGATGGTTACGGTCCAAACCACAGTCATTACCGAAGTAGAGCCGACCACACAATCCAACCCATATCAACTCAGTATCGGCTCGTTTACGTTATATGGGGTAACAACTGTCTTTCTCGCTTCACTCTTTTTACTGGGGTTACGCCGGAAAGTGGTCCATGAAGTAACTTCCGCATCAGCCGCCAGGAAAATAATTCGTATCGAAGATATCGCCGCGTGGTTTCTGCTGTTTGGAGCAGTTCTTATCACTCTTCCATTGATATTCCTTGTAATCGGCTTCATCACGCCGGAAACCATTGAGACGTTCACTGAACAGGGTATCAGGCCATATCGGCCAGCAGTATCATTCATCGGTGATGCACGCTTGGTCTCGGCTATCGGCGTGGTCGGTGCGCTCCTTGTGTTTGTGCTTGATAACCTGCAAGAATCACAACAATAGGTCTGGGTACTTGCTGCATACCCTCGTCTAAAGGATTCTACCGCCTCTTCTAGTTTGTTGGTCCGTTGTCAGCAGGATGGGCCTTACTCGTTAGCATCTAATTTCTTTAAATAGATATCCTAATCCTAACTTGTAGCATGCAAATAGGAGCACTGACAGACACACTAGTAATGGGTGCATCGATGCAGGACTTCTTCGAGCACGGGCTGAACGATGCCGTGTTCGGAGCGTCCCTGTACGCAAATATCTTCCTTGCTGGGGCCACACTCCTGCTGTTGATGTGGCTGGGTCGAAATGTAAAGGACCCGCGTTCACAGCTCATCATCGTCTCGGTGATGGGTATTTCGGCGGTTTCAATTGCAAGTTATTCAGGACTGGCCTCGGGATTGACCCTTTCCATTCTGGAAATGCCGGAAGGTCACGGAATGGAAGGCGCTACCCAGGTACTCGAAACGAGTGATGGAACCGTTGAAGAGGATGGAACGATGGTCCTGTGGGGTCGCTATCTGACGTGGACGTTCTCCACACCGTTCATCCTGCTCGCCCTCGGATTGATTGCGGGCTCTAACATCACGAAAATCTTCACCGCAATCATCTTCGACATCGGTATCATGGTGACCGGCCTCGCTGCCGCACTGACCACGTCCAGCCACCTCATGCGCTGGTGGTGGTACGCACTGAGCTGTGTGTACTTCCTGGTCGTCATTTACATCCTTCTGGTTGAGTGGCCAGAAGATGCAAAGGCTGCAGGTACGTATGAAATCTTCAACACCCTGAAGTGGCTGACTGTCATCACGTGGTTCGGTTACGCCGTCTTCTGGGCACTCGGTAACGAAGGGCTTGCTATCTTCGAAACGGCTGTTGTGACCTCTTGGGGTTACAGCGTTCTGGATATCGTTTCGAAGTATGCCCTCAGTATCATCATCGTCATCTGGGTACGCGATAACATTGACATCGTCAGCGGCGGTGCTGAATACGGAGCAACGAGTGACGCTATCCCAGCAGACGACTAACTGAGAAGGCCCGCTCTTTTTTACGTCGTGTCGCTAACCTACGGATAGATGTTCGTAATCGAAACGACTGATCCAGAGCGCCTCAAGCGGATTATCGCCGCAGGGACCGGTGGAATACTCGTCTCGCTGCTTTTGATTGTTCTTAATTTCGTTATGCCGCTGTTTGGCCCCGCTGGCTACAGCATCAGCAATCTCATTTTTGGGTTTTTTGGACTCGTCTTTCTGGTCTTCTCTACACACCCAACCTACCAGGCTGTCGAAAATCTTCAAGGTGAGTAATATTTCGTTGTTTGTAGAGACCACACTCAAACTCGTTGTGTAACAGCCTTTTTATCTCATCTCTCGAATACCATTTTATGTCCAGTAATAACTTCGCCTACGTTGGATTGGGTGTGGCTTTTCTCTTTATTGCTGTTGGCGCGCTGGCATTTGGATTGTGGGGGCTGTATACTATCGGGACAGGCGGGACGGGCGAAGTGGAGTCAGATGGCGTGGATATTGACTCGCTTGAATGTACGGACGAAGCCTTTGCAGGTGACCCAGCGTTTCCCGGCGACCCGCCACACGAAATTGATCGGTCCATCCTGAGTCCGAACGAAGTTGAGTCCGTCAACGCAACAACTACCGACGGCGAGTACATTCTCGAGCTATCGATGGAGGGAAGCCTGTTGGATGCTTGGGCAGTCTACGAGGACGGTGCTGAACTCCCTGTTGAAGTAACCGAAAACGCAGTGACGGTGACGACACAGAGTCAGGACCCATACCGATTGTGGATTGATTCAGCAGGGGATGGGATTACCCGAACTGAGTTGACGCTTTGTCCAGCGAACTACTAAGCAATCTCTGCTCTCCTCTCCTGAACGGTATACCCATCACTGCCACATTCCTCGTCGTATACCTTACATGTCTGCCATAGCCATCTTTTATAAGAAATTCCTATAGCTATCTGTATGGATAGAATCAACGACGGCCGACGTGACATCATTATCCACGGTAACGCGACAGTAGATGACCTACCACTGAGCGGGTTGCCAGACCTGCCTGCGATTGGCTCTGTTGAGTCATTTATTCCCGCAAACATGGATGAGCCGAAAATCTACCCTGGAGACGTTCTGGTCGGGGTAAAAGACGGGAGGATTTACTTCGCAGAGCTAATTTACCAAAAGTTGGACAATGACGTCCTCGTCATCGAACTTGATACCGGCCAGTACCGCGTGATAAACGACCAGGTATTCAGCTCGCGGTTTTTCAAAGCTGATGAAATCCATCTGTACGACGATGTTACCGATGACCAGCCTGAATGGGATGTCGAGTTCGACGAATCCAAACTTGAGCGCCCTGAAGTGAGTCGAGCGAGATAACTGCCCGACACTTTTTGTCTGGCTGCCCTCAAAACAAGTACGGAGTGTTAGCTATCCGAATAACGAACTGAATAACCCACTGTCCCGGGATGTCGTTCGCTCAAACGACTCCAGTCTGGTTGTAAGGTCCCGGCACAACCGTCCGAACTGCCGAATTGTCTCCTTGTCCAGTTCTTCGCTGAGTGTGTCACGGTTCTCTTGTAGATATCGAGCTACCTCTTCGCGGTCAAAGGTTCCGCCGTTGATATTGTTGTCCGCAAAGTACTGCGAAAGGCGCTTGACAATTGGGCCATCATCTCCAATCGCTGCTGGTTCGATTTGGTCCCCGACAGTGTCGGCTGCTTCTATCGCTCCTGCGTAGGCCCGATTTACTAGTTCCAGATAAAACCCTTCCGAGAGAACGTCCTCCAGTTGTCCATCCCGGTGGTCAGTGAACTCAGCAATCGATTTAGTGGTAGCCTCAATCTCAGTTGGTTCGCCAGTGTCGCCCTCAGATAATAACGCGACCACATCGAGCCTATCTGCACCAAAGAGCGATACGAACTGCTGGATATTTCGCTGATTAACCACTGGAACTACCGTCCACCGGTCATCGAGTCCATCCGTTCCTTCGTTTTTGAGCATCCGTGAGACGACATTCAGAATAATGTGGTCTGCCTTCTGTTCAACCAGTAACACCTGTGGATTCACAAGCAGCGTGTCCATCAAATCGAGTTCAAAGACGTTGCGAAGTGGGAATTTCGTGTGGCTGTCTGCAAGCCTGACATCACTCGTCAGGTTCGTTTCGCCAATGGGTTCTGCCATCACCATTTGTATCCGATGAACCGTTGCAGGGTCAATCATGAACGGTGAGTGGGTGGTGTAAATGACTGTATGGTCGGAGCCGATATCCGTTCCAAGAAATTCTAGAAACTGCTGTTTGGCACGCGGATGCAGATTGAGTCCTGGCTCGTCGAGCAACAGGACGAGCGATTCATTTGCCTCTCGTAGCTCAGCAAGCTGGCAAAATGATGAAAAGAACCAGCGGAATCCACGGGACCGCTGTGCAAATTCGACGGAGACATTATGTTGTTTATTCTCCACTCGCAGGTCAAGGACCCGATTGTCGTCGTCAGTCGTGTTTTCTTGCAGCCGTATCTGTAAGTTCCCCGTCTGGCTCCAATAGGACATCGCCTCATCGCTGATTCGTGCAGATGCGGACTCGAGCGCTGTTTGTTTTTCCCGCCAGTTCTCACGGTCAGCAAGGTCCTCAAGGTCGAGGTCGGCAACGGACAGGAGCGAAAGGAATCCTTGATCACCTGGCGAGAGCGCACCGTCTTCTACTCGTTTAATAATTTCGTCGATAGCAATCGTCCCATCCATGATTGCATACTCGTTGATGAATCGAAATGTCGGGAGTGATGAAGCGAGGACGGTTTCACCGATGTGATTGGTCAGTGCCTGGTATGGCTCGGCACCAAGTTCGTCGCGCAGGTCTTGGTATAACGCTGATTTTCCTCCCTCGGACCCATCTAATTCACGTGCCGACTCGCAATCGCCAACTCTACTTTCCAGTTCATCAGGGAGGTCGAAACACGCTGTAAGCAGGTCGGGAACGACAGCATCTTTTAACGCAATGTCCCATGTCCGTTCGTTCCGGTAGTCACGGTGGACGACAATGGTTCGGTCGTCGAGGATATCTGCTTCGTATGTTTCAGTTAGCGTGTCCACTTCAGCATCTGAGAGATTGAATCTCCCGCTGGCAACGACTTGTTCATCTGTCTCTGGGTCGAACGACGACCAATTTTGACGTGGATAATCCTGATATGGTTCGAACCCATCAGTCTGTACTGCAGGATTCAACTGTTCGACAGCCCGCATGAACGCGGTTTTTCCTGACTCGTTTTTCCCGATAATGCAGGTCAGCCCGTCGGTGTCGACCCAGCCTGTATCCGTCAGACAGCGATACTGCTGGACACGAAGCCCTAGTAGTTCCATACCGTAGTCAGGACCCGTACTTAATTAAAAAACCAATCTGTCAGGTAAGGGTTATTGGAACTCTCTCAGCTTTGTTGGTCCTCAACAACGGCTTCTGCGGTATGCTCTCCACTAATCAGACACATCGGCACGCCGATACCTGGTGTCGTAAACGACCCAGTGAAATAGAGCCCCTCGACAGCGGATGAGCGGTTTGCTGGCCGGAGGAGCGCAGTTTGTCGAAGCGTATGTGCCAAGCCGAGAGCAGTGCCTTCTGTCGCATTATAGCGTTCGCCGAAGTTTCTCATTGCAAACTGTTCTTCGACGACGATTCTCTCACGGAGGTCAACGCCAGTGTGTTCGGCGATATCGGCCAGTATTTTCTCTCGGTAGCTCTCACGGAGGGAGTCACTATCGGCGAGTCCGGGCGCAACAGGAACAAGGACAAAGAGATTGCTGTGGCCGTCTGGTGCGACTGTCTCATCCGTCTGTGAGGGGACACAGAGATAATATGCTGGTTCATCAGGCCATGCCGGCTGGTTGAATATCTGCTCAAAGTGACTGTCCCAGTCTGTTGGGAGAACAAGCGTGTGGTGAGCCAGTGGGTCGACATCTCCCTCGACGCCCAAATACAGCAGGAACGCTGATGGCGCGTAGGTTCGACTGTCCCAGTATTTTTCACCGTACTGTCGTTCGTGTTCCGGGAGAAGGTCTTGCTCAACGTGGGCATAATCCGCGTTTGCCACGACCTTGTCTGGCCGATATGGTCCGTCACTTCCTTGGAGTGACTCACCATCCCCCGTTTCGATAATAAATCCGTTTCTGCCACGCGTCAGTGACGAGACCTCACAGCCAGTCTCGTACTCGACGCCCAACTCCTCGCCGAGCGCAACTACGGCATCGACGACCGCACCCATTCCGCCATCTGGATAGTACACACCGAGGTTGAAATCAACGTGGCTCATGATGTTATATAGCGCCGGCGTGTTCTTCGGTGAGCCGCCGAGAAACACAAGGGTGTACTGCATAATCTGTTGGAGTTTTGGATGAGTGAAATAGTCCTCTACGTGGCTCTGCATCGACCCTATCAGTTGGAGCCCGATAGGTGCAGCCTTCATCACAGCAGGGTCAATCCAGTCCCGTGGTTCCGACCGGTCGATATACACGAACTGCTCCATCGCCGTCTCATAATGGGTTCGACTTGTCTTGAGATAGGAGTCAAACTGCTCGCCTGCTCCCGGTTCGTATGACTCGAAAAGCTCGCGCATTGCATCCAGGTCACCGCTTGCATCCGCACGGTCCCCGTCTTTGAAGAACATGCGGTAATGTGGGTCGAGTCGCGTCAGGTTGTAGTACTCCGCTGGCTCTTTCCCAAAATGGGCAAAAAAGCGTTCGAAGACATCAGGCATCAGATACCACGACGGCCCCATGTCGAATCGAAAGCCATCGCGTTCTAGGACGCTTGCTCTTCCGCCAAGTTGCTCATTCTTTTCGATGACGCGGACGTCTGCACCAGCATCTGCGAGGTAACATGCTGCAGAGAGACCACCAAATCCGGCGCCGATTACAGCGACTTCCGTTCCAGCCAAGTCTGTCATATATGATACTCTACCCGAACCGACATAAGCCATTTACTTCCGTAGTTAGGTATCCCGTTTGAAGCGTCTCCACAACGTACCGATTGTATGGCTACTGAAACAGCGGTTATCACGGGTGCAAGTCGCGGAATCGGAAAAGCTGTCGCCGAAACGTTCGCACGGAAGGGTATTCACGTAGTGGTGTGTGCACGAACGAACTCCGCTCTCGAGGATGTTGCCGGGGAGATACTGGAAGCGGGTTACGAGGCAACCTCGATTCGTGCGGATGTCCGCGATGAGTACGATGTCGAGCGAGTTATGGAACAGGCCGCCCGGATTAGCGGCGAAATTGATTATGTCGTTGCCAATGCTGGCGTCTATCACGGTGAAACAGGAAACACGCCTCTCACTACGGCGAGTTATTCAGCATACGACGACCATCTCCGGACGAACGGGCGTGGGGTATTTGCCACAATCCGTGAGTCGCTCCCACATCTCGCATCGGACGCCCGAATACTCGTCAGTTCGGGTCGTGTTGCGAGAACCGAACCCGCTGGGTATGGCTCGTATGCAGTCTCGAAAGCGACTGCCGAAGCCATAGCCCGTGGATTCAGTGCCGACATCGAGCAGCCTGTCAGTATCGTAGACCCCGGACTGGTTGAAACGTCGCTGACTGGCAAGAATGGCCTCGACCCTGCCGATGTCGCCGCGCAATTTCTCTGGGTAGCAACCGAAGCTCCGGCAGAGAACATTGACGGGGTCGTTATCGACCGAAAGGAGTGGCGCAAGGCCTCTCGGTAATCAAAAAGCGCTGAGTTGTCCGGGTTACTCTTTTTGCTCCGTCTGAAGGCTGTCGGAGCCGCGGAGTTTTCTCGCGGCATAGGCCGCTGCTCCGCCGACACCAGCGAGGCCGACGATAGGACCGAATCCTGGCCCTTCGTCATCGGCTACATCATCTTCTGCATCCGTCTCATCTTCACCGTCTGCCGGGTCATCATCAGTATCATCTTCAGCATCCATATCATCTTCGTCAGGGTCATCTTCATCCGCTGCGGTCAAGGTTCCAATATCCGTAACACCGCCGGGAACCGGTCCCTCATCAGCATCGATATTCGGCAGAACGGGGTACTCGCCCGGTGAGGCCACATCGCCTTCATCTGCTTCGTCGCCAACGTAGTGTATCATCGCGACAAAGTCATCAGTACCTGCAAACGGCAGTTCGTTGAACTCGCCGTCATCCGGGACCTGCTCAGCAACAATTTCGGCACCCATCGACTCGCCAGTGAGGACATCAGTCGCCCCCACGAATTCGTCACCGACGAGCTCTCCATCAGCATCAGTTGGATGGATATCGACGACATAGCCCGCTTCGTCGTCGCCATTGACTGTAACATCGACCGTCGCCATCACGTCACCTTCTTGGACTGGCTCATCTGCTTCCTGGTCGGCAAATTCGAGGGTTGCCTGATACACGCTCGCTTCGTCGTTGGTCACAACCGCTTCGGCAGTGTCTGCTGAGACGACGTCACCCGGTTCGTACGCTTCGCTTGCATCGTCTGCCGGGATGATGTGTGCAACGTGTGGCCCTGGGAACCCGCCGTCATCTTCGACAGAGATAACCAGTTCTGCCTCCTCAAGCTCGGGGTCGACTGCTTCGACTCCCGCAATAACGAGGTCCTCGCCGTCCTCGTATGTCACGACGACGTACGATTCCTCCGTGGTCGTTACGTCTTCGACCAGCACTGCCGGTGTCGTTTCACCTTGCATCGTCGCCAGCGTTGTCCCGAATACAGACTGGTCACTCCCCCCAGCATAGCTCGTTCCACTGTCGTCGTCCGCAGCAGTGAACGTACTTGACGCAGTCGCCTGATTCGGGAAAGTTAGTGCCGCATCGTTGGTTTCTTCAGTTGATTCGATATCCCCGACCATCGAGGGGTGGGCCGTACAGACGTAATTATCCAGCGACCCGGCAAGCTCTTCAGTAACAGTGAACGTCGCCGTCTCGCCTTCATCCTCCCAGTCGATATCGTCATTATCTTCGAGCGACCCATCTCCGCTCTGACTGAGTAATTCGTCGTCATCGCTATCGCGGAACGCAAGCGGATGAGCGCCGCTCCCTTCATTCTCGAACGAATATCGCGTTCCCTCGGTGAGCGTCAGTGTCGGATTTTCTTCACCTGTTGGTGCGACATCTTCATCACCATCGACAGCCGTTACCTCCCAGGCATTGGACCCAATGTTATTGATTGTCACAGTAACATCAGCCTCGTGACTGCTTGCCGTCACACTTGTTCCGAGGCCGACTGACGCTGCTCCAATGCCAATCCCTACAATAACTGTTCGACGGGTGGGGTTCGCCTGACCATTTTCATCCATGGTACAACTATCCGACAGGATTTGTCAAGATTAGGAGGATACCCTTACTGGTTTGACATCAGAGAAGGCATATCAAAATTCTCCCCGCAAGCGCTGTCACAACTCGCGCCGGGTTTCCGGATTATCCAACTCCCAGAGTACCTCGGGTAAAAACGCATCGAGGTGGTCGATAACACGGCGGTCACTTACGTTTAGCCCGTCGCAGTGTTCGTGCGCTGTCTCCCGGACGGACACATGTATTTCTCCATCTTCTACGCTCACTGAGAGTGGAAAAATAGAACATCGCGTTGGTTTCCACCCCGTCTCAGCATGGAGGTGACAAAGGCCATCTTCACGGAGGAAATAACAGGCTTCACCGTCCTCATCAACATGTTCTTCCCGGTCTTTTTGCTCTTTTTGAATGAAATCCTCCCCACGAACGGTGGTAGTCGCATCAGCCAGCGAAGCGTGATTTGCGAGTTCGAACAGGTCCTGTTCGTAAAGTAAGACGCCGTGTTGACAGCACCACGTGCAGTCTTCAATACATTCAAACGTGAGTTCTGGATCGAAATCGACAATCACCTCCTTGTCGGGGTAGACTGAAACTCGCGGATTGCCTGTGGAGTGAGGCCGTTCTCCCTTTGCACTACCGTCGGTCACACCTGTAGTAAGAGGCTCCAACGGAATGAGTATACCGACTAAGAGGCGGTGAACTATCAGCTATTTGTTCCCAAGGCTTGAGAATTGCCGTTCCCCCTATTTTACGGGATACCATATATCCACCCATGTCAGGTGTTCGTGCCGAACTGGTCTTTGAAAACGCAAGTGACTGTCCTGTTGCCACGGTCTCGGAGACTGCAGACGGGCCGCTAACGGACGTTTCGTGGACAATGAACGGCGATGACAGTGTCAAGGAGCAATTCACCGGTGTCGACTGTGACCTTTCCGCAACTGACGAAGAGTCGATGGAAGAGGTCTTTGATTACGGTTCACAGCAGGTCTACGAATTCGAACAGGAACGAGACCGAACCTGTATCTGTGAACATATCGAAAAAGAACTCGGTCCAGTTTCCGATACCTACGCCCTTGATGGAAATCTCCATGTCATCCTCCACACAGCGAACGTCGATATCCTTCGAACGCTGTTGAGTGACTTGAAAAAACAGTTTGGACAGGTTCGCGTCGAGTATCTGGTGCAGGGCCGTGCAAGCAGTGATGACGAAGAACTCGTCCCCGTCGATATGAGTCAACTGACAGACAGACAGCGCGAAGTTCTTCAACAGGCATACGAGATGGGGTATTTCGAGTATCCGCGGACGGCAAATGCCAGTCAAGTCGCGGAAGCTCTGGGAATCCGACCGTCTACGTTTACCGAACACCTGAACACAGCACAGTCAAAACTGCTTGATGACTTGCTGCTTCGCTCCTGAATCCCTTTTTTATCGGTGTCAGAGACTTCGGCAACAGACTGGCGCTTTACCAACATTCAAGCCTGCAACGGCAGAGATACGAGTGTATGAGCGACGACGATATCTACACGGACGTTCTGCATGCCGGCCAGGAGCCAGACCCTGCAACCGGCTCGCGCGCACCGCCTATCTATCAGACAACATCCTACGTGTTCGATGATGCGGACCACGCGGCTGAACTGTTTGCCCTTGACGGCGAACCGATGTCATACGCAGCAGCCTACACGGGTAAGAACATCTACAGCCGCATCATGAACCCAACGACAATGATGCTCGAAAACCGCCTTGCAAAGCTGGAAGGCGGGATTGGCTGTATGACGACTGCCAGTGGTATGGCAGCGCTAGACCTGGCGACGTTCTTGCTTGCGAAAACGGGCGATAACATCGTTACCGCTTCAGCCCTGTATGGGGGGACCTATACCTACTTTACTCATACGGCAAAGCGCCGCGGTATCGAAGCTCGATTCGTCGATACGCTGGATTATGATGCCTACGAGGACGCCATCGACGAGAATACGGCGTATGTCCATGCCGAGACAATTGGAAACCCAGCTCTCGTCACGCCAGACCTTGAACGGCTTGCCGCTATCGCGCACGACAATGAGGTACCGTTGTTTATCGATAATACCTTTGCCACGCCGTATCTCTGTCAACCGTTCGAACACGGTGCTGACCTCATCTGGGAATCGACCACCAAATGGATTCATGGAAGTGGGTCGACTATCGGCGGGGCCCTCATTGACAGCGGTGGAACCCCGTGGGCAGAGTGGGGCTACGAAGAGATCGGTGAGGATAACCCAGCCTATCATGGCATCAACTTTGCCGAGGAGTTCGGAGATGCAGCCTTTACCTTTGCTGCTCGCGCCCGTGGCCTTCGGGATTTGGGCAACCAGCAATCACCGTTTGATGGCTGGGTAACAATGCAGAAACTCGAATCGTTACCGCTCCGGATGCAGCGCCATTCCGACAACGCGATGGCCGTTGCTGAGTACCTCGAAGACCATCCTGCCGTTTCCTGGGTGAACTATCCAGGACTCGAATCACACGAAACACATGAGAATGCCACAAAATACCTGAAAAACGGCTACGGTGGGATGATTACATTCGGTGTCGAAGGTGGTTACGAGGTTGGTCGGACCATCTGTGATAGCGTCGAGTTAGCCAGCTTACTGGCAAACGTTGGCGATGCAAAGACGCTTATTATCCATCCAAGCAGCACAACACACCAGCAGCTGAGCGACGAAGAAAAGCAGGCATCCGGTGTGACTGATGACCTGGTCCGCTTATCTGTTGGATTGGAAGCCGTTGATGACATCATCGCTGATTTGGACCAAGCGATTGACGCGGCGACGTAACTAGACACGTTCATTTTCTCTTTTCGTATTCGTTGGTAAACACCGTTAGACTCGCATCGCCGCAAAACATGAATGTCGCAATAACCGTGTTCTATGCTGCCTGTTCTTCCTGCAGCAGTTTCCGAAGGACGTAGTGGAGGACGCCGCCGTGTTCAACATAGCGGACGCCGTCTTTGGTCGTGACGCGTGCGGTCACGGTGAACTCGGTCTGTTCGCCATCTTCGTCTTCAGCGACGACCGTGTACTCGCCTGCTGGCTCAACACCCTCGTCGAGGCCCTTGATGTGGAAGTGCTCGCTGCCGTCGAGACCGAGCGACTCCCACGAGTCGCCTTCCTCGAACTGCAGTGGGAGCACACCCATACCGATGAGATTGTCACGGTAAATGCGCTCATAGCTCTCTGCGATGGTGGCGCGAATACCGAGCAGATCAGTCCCCTTTGCTGCCCAGTCTCGGCTTGAACCGGTTCCGAACTCTTTGCCGGAACAGACCACGAGCGGCGTTTCTTCATCGCGGTAGCGTTCACTGGCTTCGAAGACGGTTGTCTCCTCACCGCTTGGGAGGTGGATGGTGTAGCCACCTTCCTTGCCATCCAGCATTTCGTTTTTAATCTGGACGTTTGCGAATGTTCCGCGCATCATTACTTCGTGGTTACCACGGCGGGAGCCGTAGGTGTTGAACTCGTACGGTTCAACGCCACGTTCAAGTAGCCACTGTCCTGCTGGGAGGTCAGGGCCGAACGGACCAGCAGGGCTGATGTGGTCAGTTGTGACCGTATCACCGAGCATCATCAGCGCACGGGCGTTTGCGACGTCATCCACGCCTGGTTTTTCAAGTGGGAAGTCCTGGAAGAACGGCGGCTCACGGATGTAGGTGGACTCATCGTTCCAGTCATACACATCGCCAGTTGGGGCATCCAGTGCTTCCCAGCGCTCGTCACCCTCGTAGACGGAGGCGTATTTCTCTTCGAACATTTCCGAAGAGATGCGTGAGCGGGCCTGCGTGATGTCGTCGGTATCTGGCCAAATATCGGCAAGGTAGACCGGTTCGCCGTTTTCGTCCGTCCCGAGTGGCTCTTCTTCGAGGTCGATATCCATCGTGCCAGCAAGTCCGTATGCAACGACGAGCGGTGGACTGGCGAGGTAGTTTGCACGGATTTTCGGGTGAATGCGGGCTTCGAAGTTCCGGTTTCCGGAGAGTACGCTTGTCGTCCAGAGGCCGTGTTCATCGATGGCATTCTCGATAGCGTCGGGAAGCGGACCGGAGTTCCCGATACATGTCGTACAGCCGTATCCAACGACGTGGTAGCCGAGTTCCTCCATGTATGGGAGGAGCTCTGTCTTTTCGAGATACTCGGTCACGACACGGCTACCCGGTGCGAGGCTTGTCTTGACGTATTCCGGCACCTCAAGCCCTTTCTCAACGGCGTTCTTGGCAAGGAGGCCGGCAGCGAGCATTACGGATGGGTTTGAGGTGTTCGTACAGCTCGTAATTGCGCTGACGACGACGCTTCCGTGGCCAATCTCTGCTTCAGTTCCATCCTCAAGCTCGATTGGCACTTTATCTTCGAGGTCAAGTCCCTGTTCGACCATCATCGAGCCATCGCCGGCATCGACCTCTGCACCACCGTCAAGGACGCCCTGCTCTTCAAGCAGGCCTTCGAAGTGCTCATCGAGGTCCGGCATTGGGATGCGTGCGTGAGGTTTCTTGTGGCCGGCGAGGCTTGGTTCGACAGTGCCAAGATCAAGTTCAACGACTTCGGTGTACTCTGGTTCTTGGTCACCAAATAGCCCCTGTGCTTCGAGGTACTCACGAACCATGTCGATGTGCTCTTCGTCGCGACCAGTGAACTCGAGGTAATCGAGGGTCTGCTCGTCGGCTGGGAACAGGCTGATTGTTGAACCCTGCTCTGGAGCCATGTTGGAGATTGTTGCACGGTCGGCAACGGTGAGGTTGCTGACGCCGGGACCGAAGAACTCGACGAAACGGTCAACAACGCCGACTTCGCGGAGCTTTTCAGTGACATGAAGCACAAGGTCCGTTGCCGTTGCGCCCTCTGGCATCTCGCCTTCGAGTCGGACACCAACAACTTCTGGAAGCTGCATGGTGACTGGCTGGCCGAGCAATGCAGCTTCGGCTTCGATTCCACCGACACCCCAGCCGACGACACCGATTCCGTTAATCATCGGCGTGTGGCTGTCAGTTCCGACGAGGGTGTCAGGGTACAGCCACTGTCCATCATCTTCTTCGCGTGCATGAACGACCTGCCCGAGGTATTCAAGGTTTACCTGGTGAACGATACCTGTTCCCGGTGGGACGACCTCGAAGTTATCAAAGGCTTGCTGTGCCCATTTGATTGCGCGGTAGCGCTCTTCGTTGCGCTCGTATTCGAGTTCAACATTCTGCTCATATGCTTCGTCGCTTCCGAAGTAATCCACTTGGACGGAGTGGTCGATAACGAGGTCGCATGGGATTTCCGGTTCGACGACGGTTGGGTCGACATCGGCGCGGTCTGCGGCCGAACGGAGTGCTGCAAGGTCAACGACTGCTGGCACGCCTGTCAGGTCCTGCAACACGACGCGCGATGGCGAGAACGGCACGTCAGCATCTGGCACGTCTGGTTCCCAAGATGCCACGTTTCGAACGTGCTCCTCCGTAATGGTATCGCCATCTACGTTTCGAAGCACGGATTCGAGCAGCACTCGGATACTCACTGGCAGTTTCTCTAGGTCACAGAGTCCTGCTTCCTCCAGTGCAGTCAAGTCTGCGAACTTGTACTCCTCACCGTCAACGTCTAGTGTCCGAATCGCATCGAACGGGTCGGTTGGCATATGGTCGGCGAATCGTGGGGCACAAATAAACACTTGACCATTTGTCGCCGGTTCTTTATAAGTAACATTCGGGAAGATTCGG
>PUNZ01000120.1 GCA_003551945.1 Halovenus sp.
GGCCAGACCCTGGCCGGCCAATAACGCGAAGCGTCGGGACGGACTCAAAAAGCGACCGCGTGTAGTCGTTTTCCGAGTGCACAAACAGGCCGTCGGCTTCTTGGGCGTGGGCAACGAGTTCGGCATCCGAGTAGCGGTTTTTCGGGACTACATTGAGGTCGACTCCGTCGAATGAGGAATCGATACGGTCGAATGACCGGAAACTTACGATTTTTTGCACCATTGGTTCGGACTCACAGCGGAGCATCCTGAGTGATTCGGTCTGGGTCGCAGTGGATGGCCCTTTTCGGAAGCTCCCGTCGAGACAACTGTGTGTATATCAACGCTCGGTGTTCGAATCGGGAGGCTCTGTCTCACTTTTCGTTATTGCGCCTCTGGATTTCTTCTACCCACGGCTCAGGTCCAATTCCAAGTGCGACGACAGTTGGTTTGTATCCAAATAAAATCGCGACAGCAATGGCGAACGCAGCCCAGAGATCGTCGTATCCGAATACGGTTGCGCTGATAATAAGGAAAAGCGCATACAGACTTACCATCACAAAAACATGGGGGAGTAACAGGCGAGCCCGATTGTTCATGTTTCGTGTATGGTTGGAATGTGATTTATTCTTTTGTTTTCTGAGAACAGGGCGTGGCCGAGATGATCATCCGATGTTAAAAGAAATAGTGCGGTACGGATCTGTGTCTGCTAGTTGCTGACTGTTTTAATGAGTTTCTCGAGAGAGCCGTCTTGTTCGAGTGTTGAGATTGCGTCGTACGCTGCAGCGGCGTCTTCTGGTGAGAGGACATCGGTTGCACACTCATCGAATTTTGCTCGGAGACGGTCTTCGGAAAGCGGATTGTTTGGCGAACCGGGTGCGTACTTTTCTTCGACGGTGTACTCGGTTCCGTCGGTGGTTGTCACGGACACTCTGGCGGCGTAGTTTGCGAAATTACCACCGAAGAGGTTTTTTTCGAACGCTCTGTTCACTTTTGCGGTTTGAGCGCGAGTGTCGGGGTCTGTGACGTACGCGTCAGTGAACTCATGGACACCCGGATCACGTTCCAATAGAATCGATGCGAGACAGAATTCGATTGAGAACTTCGCTTCAAGCCCGTTTGAGGGGTTTTTGTGATGAAGCATTTCGGAGGCTGCTTCGTCTAGTGCGACGGTGACTGCTTCTACATCGGCTGGCTTGAGGTCGTTTTCAACGACAATCTCACGCATGGCATCCATCGCAGCGTGCGTGATCACGCCTGACGGATACGGTTTGTATCCCAAGTCGTTGACGCCCCAGTCGTCAAGTCCCTCAACGACAATCTCCAGTTTGTATTCACCTGTTGGTGTCATTACGTTTCCATAGCCTATTTTTCCATCAAGAACCTCGGGATCGGCGGTAAACCCTCCAGCAGCGAGCGTCGCTGAGCGAACGCCCATCTGTGCCGCATGGCCTGAATGAAGCGGTTTTGTCATGGTTCCGAAGTTCTTTTTCAGCGAAGAGGACATAGATGCGGCAATGCCGAGTGCATGCTGGGTTTCTTCGGCAGACAGGCCCATGATTGAGGCGACAGCAGCGGTTGCACCAAAGGTTCCGACTGTGCCCGTACTATGCCACCCGTGGTCATAGTGGCTTGGATAGGTTGCGTGCCCGGTTCGATACGCAACTTCGACCCCGATAATGTAGGCTTCAAGAACGTCTTTTCCAGAGCCATTGTGTGCTTCACCAGCGACAAATGCAGCCGAAAAGACAGGTGATGTAGGATGGATAACGATTGACTCGAACGTGTCGTCAAAGTCAACTGCATGTCCGAACGAGGCGTTAGCGAGTGCAGCTCCATCAGCGCTAGCCTTTTCACGACCAAACATCGTCGCGTCTGTGCCTGGTGACATTGACTCGACGTAGGTGGCGATTCGCTGGCCAACGTCGTGATGTGAACCGTAAATAGCGACCCCGACTAAATCAGTGATGGCTTCTTTGGCCTTTTGTTTGACATTTTCAGGGATATCATCGATACTCGTCTCTGTGATAAATTGGGCAAGCGCTACTGTAGAACCCATGGCTTGGCCTCATTTCGTAATTAAATAAATATATCGGTGATAGAAATAATTGTGCGAAATGACTCGTGGAGTGTTACTCAATCGGGAACTGACGTATCGAATCGGGGGCGAAATACCCTTTTGTTCGCTATTAGCGAATTTGTGAGTCCGTTACCGCCAGCTATCTTCTTACTCGTGCCACTGGCTGGCTGGGCAGATATCGCACTATTTGTTACCAACACCCTTTGTGCAACATTGACAGGGTGAATGGGTGAGAACATCGAGGATACCATTACAGCCATACCTATGTAATAGTTTAATTCCGACAGCCAATAAAAGCGGTAGACAGTGCTTCGTCGAGATTGGGTATAGAGAAAAGCCAAATAATTCGCTGTCAGCGAATTCATTATTCGTCAGCAATGCAGTGGTGTTTCCAGTCGGGTTCACAGAAACGCTGCACTGACAGTAGAGATCGGTTCGACCGAACAGCTCTTTTTGTTTTTCATCACCACACAATATATTATTTCATCAGATATTGTTTAGGATTCAACTGGTTGTGATTCTTTGTTCCCCAGCAAATAGATTCGCTGACAGCGAACGCCATCTCAGAGAATTTTCCGCAAATCCCAGTTTTCTACAGAGAACGTGAAAATACGAATCGAAAACCCGAATTAAAACCCGATACATGAGCCGTCAATTGCTCAACGAAGCAAGAATGTGAGTAGTGCTGCAATAGCCGTTGTTGCACCAATCACGGTAAAAGCCAAGGTGAACCCTACAACGTCAGAGAGAAGGCCAACGGTGGCCGGTGCGAGCGCACCAACGCCAGTCATAAACGTCCTGATTGCCCCCAACGCACCACCACCAACACCGTCTGGGATGAGGTCCATCAGATAAGCATCACGGACTGGTCTCAATCCTTGAACACCGAGCCCTACGATAACCGTTGCAATACCAATCATAACGAGCGAGGTACTATTTATCAGTAGCACAACTCCAATGAATAATAACACAAACAGTCCGAAGGCGACAGTGAGTTTGCCAAACCGATCGCCAGACTCTCCGGTGATAGTTTGGCTGGCGCCCATTGCAAAGAGAACGCTGTAAAGAGCCCCTGCAGATGCGGCTGAAATCCCTTTTTCGGCGGTCAAAAACAAGGGCAAAAACGACGAGACACCGTTCCAAACAAACGTATGACAGCCTGCAATAAACACGAACATGAGCAGTCGTCGGTCAGTAAACGCCGATTTGTAACTCACGCTTTCTTGTGTCTCCGACGAACTGCTCAGATCCGATTCGTTCGCATCTGTAGCCTGCTCACGGCCTACATGTAAATAAAAGAGTACGACAATCAGTCCGGAAAGACCGGCTGCGAACACGAAGACACTCTGCCAGACGAACACGCCGGTGAGAACAACAACAACAAGAGGCGCAGCCATTCCCCCGAACAGACCGACTGTATCCATCACCCCAAGGACGCGCCCGAGATGCTCCGGATACCGACGTGACAAAAGCGGAATCGCGACCGTTTTTTGTGGACCAGTGCTGATCCCGATAATCATCGCGGCAACCATGATCAGAACGTACGATGGACTGAACGCGACCAGCAGCGTTGCCGCAGAAAACAAGATAGCGCTCCAAAGGATTACTTTCGAGAGCCCAACCCGGTCTCCGATGACCCCGGCAGGGAACTGAACGGTAGAGTATGCAAGCATCAGCACGGTGAACAACAATCCAGTTTGGGTGTTCGAGACACCGTAAACAGACTGGAATGTCCCAAACAGCGGTGGAAACAGATACCGAATAAAGAGGACCATAAACCACAGCAGTGAGACGAGAATCAACAGATAGTACACTCGACCGGTGGAAACAACTCGGTTCGTAACACTACCCATCAATTTGGAAGGAGCGTGGCAGGGTATTCATTATTTTGATTATTTCTTTGCGAAAAACAGCGTGCACAGAGCAAACGAGGTTGTGCCGAATGAAGAGACTAAGGCTATAGATTTTCGCCCACGCGCTCGGCAACCGAAAGCAGATGTGCTTCGTCAAACCGGTGGCCGATCAGTTGCAAACCGACAGGCGACCCTTCATGCTGACCGTTTGGAATGGTAACTGCCGGGAGACCAGAGACGTTTGCCAGTTTTGTGTACCGCCCGGTTCCAAGGCCATCCTCTAGTGCATCCGGGTCTTCGTCGCCGTCTAACCGGGGTGCCAGGTGAGGAACGGTTGGGGTAATGATTGCATCAATACCTTCGAGTGTCGCCTCTAGTTCTGCTGTGAGCGCATCCTTGACCGCAAGCGCGCGATTGTAGTGTCGTCCATGGTGTGTTTCAATTAACTGTGAACCGGCGAGAAGGCGACTCCGGTGAAAGTCGTTCAGTTCGTAGCTTCCAGTTCGTAAGCGGCTGGTAAAGCCAGAAGCATCGACGCTTCCTGTCACTCCGCCACGTCGGTAAGCGACAGCCCCGTCGCGCCAGTGTGCAGCGAGTTCACAGTAGCTCATTGCATTTTTTACTTGGACAACGGTATCGAGTTCGTCAAACTCGCGTTTTTTAACTTCCATCCCGCTATCCTGAACGGTTTCTATCGCAGATTCGTACCGTGCGCGAACCGGTTTCGAAATCGGTTCAGCGTCAATGCTCGATAGCACACCGAGACGTATTGACGAGGCGTCCGGAGGTGACGTAACTGCCGAAACGTAATCTCCAAGCTTGTAATCAGGATGGCCGGCTGCACGGACGCTTGCCGGATCATCCGTCGCTTTGCCAGCAATCGCGGCAAGGACGCGTGCGCTGTCTTCGACCGTCTTTGTTATCGGACCTACATGATCCAAGGAGTACGTGTTTTCGACGATTCCAGAGAGTGGAACAAGTCCATACGTTGGCTTGATACCGACTAAGCCACAGAACGCAGCCGGCATACGGATGGAACCACCGGTGTCCGTTCCAAGGGCAGCATCGACTGTCCCTGCGGCGACTGCCGCCGCACTACCACCGGAGGAACCACCGGTTCCGCGTGTCGTATCACGTGGATTAATTATTTGACCGTAAAACGAAATCCCCCGACCGCCGACGGCGAACGCATCCATATTCGCTTTTGCGGTGATTGTTGCGCCACCCTCCCGAAGCCGTCGCGTGACTGAAGCATCTGTGCTAGGGACATAGCCCTCTAAAGCCGCAGATCCGCAGGTCATTGGGACACCAGCGACCGAGATGTTGTCTTTGAGAGCGAGTTCCATCTCCGAAAGCAACTCAGAGGCGTCGGTAGTCGGCGGAACATGACAGACGGTGCAGAGTGCATTATACGGGTCTTTGGCTGGTTCATGCCACGTTCGCACCCCAGGATCAGCTGTAGGGTGTTCCCGGTCAAGGTCGTACTCATAGAGTGCCTCAAGGCCGGCGTCAAGTCGGGCATTGACCTGCTCTCGAAGGTCAGAAACCGTTGTTTCAGTCACGTGAATCCCGTATAATTGTGCCAATTCGATAAGTTCTCGGTCGGTTACGGTTGCCGTCGAACCGTTCATATATCATTGCTGGCTGGAACCTATTTATAGATACGGGACTGTACAAACCTTTGAGGAGTTCGACCTCACTGGCGCAAACTATATTATTGCGCTCTGATTCGATGCCACACACAAGCTTATGAATCCCACAAATCAGCTTGCAGCATTTGTAGCAACCACGACGTACGGCGATATCCCACCACAAATACGCCAGCTTGCTCGATACTGCTTTCGTGATCATCTCGGTGTCGGATTACTTGGCTCCCAAAGTGAGTCAGGTGAGAAAATGCATCAGTATGTTTCGGTGAGTCACAAAGGAACTACCGCGACGGTTCTCGGAGGGGAAACAGCAACACCACAGGGTGCAGCGCTTGCGAATGGGACGTTCGCTCATGTTGATGACTACGATGACACCTATGAATCAATTGTAATCCATCCATCAACCCCGGTGGTTCCTGCGGCTCTCGCGGCAGCCGAAGCCGAGGACTCGTCCGCCGAGGAGTTGCTTACGGCGCTTGTCGTCGGAACGGAAGTCCTGTTCCGGGTCGGACACAGTGTTTATCCGGAACACTATGATAACGGATGGCATCTCACAGCGACTGTTGGGACGTTTGGTGCTGCTGCTGCAGCGGCCTCTATTTATGATCTTTCCGAATCGGTGATCGAACATGCCTTTGGAATCGCCGGAAGTGCCGCTCCAACAACGCTCAAACGGAACATGGGATCGACCATTAAACTCACTCACCCCGGCCAGGGTGCACAGCGTGGGATCGAAGCCGCGTTGATGGCCAGAGACGGATGGACTGCGAATACAACCATTTTTGAGGGCAAAAACGGCTATCCAGCCGTTATGGCACCAGGTCGTGAAAACCCAACAGTAGATGTCGAGGGCTTAGGCGAGCAGTGGTCGTTGACCGACGTTGGATTCAAGTTGTATCCCTCTGCGATTGTGACGCATGCAGGAATCTATGCGTTGGAAGCGCTTCTTGAGGAGAAAGGAATTTACGGCGATGATCTTGAGTCAGTCGAGGTTTTTGTTGATGAGACGATTGATGTCCTCAAGCATCCCAAGCTGGCCGGACCGTTTGAGGCGAAGTTTTCGTTCGAGTTTTGTCTCTCGCTTATCGCTACGTACGGCTCTGTCGATCCAGAGCATTTCTCACAGGAGTTTCTTGAGGATGAGGAGCTGAATCGTCAAATGGAAATGATTACTGTTATTCCAGAAGCGAAGCTCTTTGGAGCAGATTATTTCGGCTATGGTGCACGGATCCGCGTTAAGACGACGGCTGGTGAGACTTATACTCGCGAACAGCGCACACCGCCGGCAATGCCATATGAAATGAGTGACGAAGCAGCCCTCGAATCGAAATTCTTTGAATGCGCAGCGACGGTGTACGATGACGAGAAAGTGGCGCAGCTCAACGAACGGCTGCTGGGTCTGGGTAAGACACACACATTTGAGGATGTCCGCTCTATCCTTACCTCGGATGCACTAAGCGACATCCGAACGTAACACTGTAGACAGAGAGTTTTTACTTCTCAAAAGCGTATGATAGTTAATTACTGTTCAAATTGTTTAAAAAGAGTCGGTGAGTATAGTGTTGTGTTCATTTTCAGCGCAAAATCGCATGAATAACAGAAAGACATCTGGCGCAGAAAATCACGAACAACAGAAAGATTTATGTGCTTATGGTAGACACTGGACACCATGGTTGAGAACCTCAACCGTCGCAAGTTCTTGCAAGTCGGGAGTGTTGCTGTCGGGGCAACAGCGCTTGCAGGATGTCTCGGCGATGATGACGATGGAGAATTCCCAAACAGAACACTGCAACTGGTGAACCACTATTCAGAGGGTGGTGGACTCGACCAGAACTTCCGTGAACTACAGCCGTTCTGGGAGGAGCAGATAGATGGGACCTGGTCTCAAACCTATCAGCCTGGGGCAGGGACGCGGAACGGCATCTCATACATGATCAACAACACGGACCCGGACATGCACTCCGTTGGGATGCTCGACGGTGTCTCGATGGCGTCCGCCCGAGCGTTTGATGTTGCTGATGACAGCCGTGAACCGGTGTTCTCGCCGGAGCAAATCGAATATATTGGAACGCTGACTGCCGAAACCACTATTATCCGGATTCGAGAGGATGAAGATCGGTTTTCCGATATTAACGGGTTTGTCGAGTACGTTCAGGATAATCCCGGCGAGGTCGTTATGGGATCTTCGGGACCAACAAACCGATTCAGCCAGGCGGGAATCCAGCTGATCGACGCACTGGACCTGGACATGCGCATCGTTCCATTCGATGGTGGTGGGCCGGTCGAAACGGCACTGCTCCAGGAGGAAGTTGACGTTATTCCGCGCGGTGTATACAACAGTCGGAGCATAGAGGATGACTCGACTGCCATCGCCATGTATTGGGATGAGAACAATTGGCCAGAAATCACGAACGACGCGCCACCGATTAACGACGCGCTCGGGCTTGATCTCGAATACGGGCCGACTGTTGGTGCGAACGTCTACTACACCACTGCCGAAGCAGCGGAGAACCATCCGGATCGGTACGAAACGATGGTAGAGACGTTCGAAGCGGCAGGGACAAGCGAGGACTACTTGGCGAGCTTGGACGAAGTCGACGAGTTCGAGCGGGATAAAGTGGATGTTCAGGGGTCAGAGTACGCGCGCAACTTGGTTGAAGACGGGATCGAAACCTACAGTGATTTCGTCCCACTCTTCCAACAGTACGTCGAGGACTGATCTCGGGACATCCAGTCAGAGGCACCCCATTTCGACTAACAACAAAATTTCGAATATATTTCACGTATTAAAAATATAGAATGGAACCAACTAACACTGATGACTGGTGATGAACCTACAACTGGACTGAATCAAAGACAACAACACATAGAGGGCCAAACATGACAGACCCGGACATAGAGGAAGTAGAAAACGAGTCGGTACCGTTCTCGATTCCCCTCTCTGCGATGACCAGATACCTGCTTCCAGCGGTGCTACTTGTCCTCGGTGCAAATTACGTCCGAGAGACGTTGGGAAGCATTCGCTGGGCCAACCTTCAGTATCCGTATTTGATTATCGGACTGATGTCGGGCTTGCTCCTTCTCGTTATCATCGAGGAAACCCGGACTCTACGGGCAATGGATCCGGATGTTAAAACGAAGCCTGCGCTGAAGGCCTGGATTGATCAGTGGGGTGTCTCGATTGGGTTTGGAGTCATCGCAGTCACGTACGTATGGCTTGTTCCGATCACCGGGTTCTTTTCGGCTTCAATAGCGGCAATGGCGTCGATAATGTACGTTGCCGGAGTCCGAAACTACCGGGTGAGTATCCCCGTGATCTGTGGGATCTTGGGACTTGTGTGGCTCATGTTCGTCGAAGTCATTGGTATTATCCCACCGTCAGGGTTTATTGACGGGTTGGTGTTATAATGACGACGTCATTTATCATTGAGTCGATTATTCATCTTGCGACGCCGGTGAATATGGGGCTGATAGTCCTTGGTGTAACTCTCGGGATTATGTTCGGTGCAATCCCTGGATTTACCGGATCAAACACGGTTGCAATTATGCTTCCGTTCACGCTTGCGATGTCTCCGGAAATCGCAATCGTGTTTCTCTCATGTTTGTACGTCGGTGCAAATTATGGAGGAGCCATTCCAGCCGTGTTGATCAATACGCCAGGGACAGCAGGAGCGACAGCGACAGTGCTGGACGCCTATCCAATGTCAAAAAAAGGAGAACCCTCGAAGGCGCTGGGGATTTCAATCTCTGCGAGCGTGATCGGCGGGTTGTTTTCGGCTGTCGTGATCGTCTTGCTACTGAATCCAATCGGGGATTTCGCCTTTCAGTTTGGTAACCGAGAGATTTTCGTCCTCGGGTTGTTCGGAATCTCAGCGCTCGCCGTGGCCGTCGGCGACGACACAAAAAAAGGGCTTATTTCGGGGTTCTTTGGCTTGTTTCTTGCAACGTGGCCGATTGACCCGACGACCGCACAGCCGCGAATGGATTTCGGCTTCAACCCCTTGTTTGACCAAGTGCCGTTTATTCCGGTGGTAATCGGTATCTTTGCCATTTCTGAGCTGTTTTATCTTATCAGTCAGAAACAGATCAGCGAGCAAGAAGACATCAACACGACGTACGCAGGGATTATTGATGGGTTCAAATACGTCATCAGACGTCCATTCCAAATTACTCGTGCGATGGTTATCGGGCTCATCATCGGATCAATGCCTGGCGCCGGAGCCTCGGTTGGCGGATTTATTAGCTGGGCAACAGCAAAGTCGATGGCTGCTGATCAGTCATCTTTCGGAACCGGGAACCCCGACGGCGTCGTCGCCTCGGAAGCTGCAAATAATGCAGTGACGTCCGGAGCGCTCATTCCGACGTTGACTCTTGGAATTCCAGGGAGTGCAACGACTGCAGTCATGCTCGCTGGACTGTTGCTTCACGGCGTGCGGCCAGGCCCAACGCTAATGGAAGAGTTTGCGTTTGAGGCGAACGTTATTATCGTCTCGTTGTTCTTCGCCAACATCGTTTTGTTGATCGTAGCATTCCTCATCTCGAAGTACATTGTTCGGGTTGTTACCTTCCCAACAGAGTACCTCGTACCGTCAATTCTCGTGATGACCGCGATCGGCGCGTTCGTCCTCAGAAACCAAGTGTTTGATATCTGGTGGATGCTGCTGTTCGGCTTCGTCGGCGTCGTAATGCGGGTGAACGGTTACTCACTAATACCGCTCATCTTAGGTGTTGTTCTGGGGCCGATTATCGAGGGAGCCTATCTTCGAAGTATGTTGATCTCCGATGGAGACTTCCTCTACTTCTTTGGCTCACGGATCGCTATCGGCCTCTGGATCGTGACGCTGTTGGTGTTGTTCGCCAGACCACTGATCACGCTCACGAAAACACAGGTGGTCCCAAAAATACGTTCTTGAACGCGCTGGTTCGTATTTTTCGATCGGTATCCGAGTACCATTTCACAGGGTGACAAAGCGGATGCCACGGGGCGTAACACGAGGCGGTTCACCGTGAGACATTTATGTTACTCGGCCATACACAAAGTCGATAGCACGGATGGCAGAATTCCACACCGCAATCGAAATTGACCGACCACGGTCAGCCGTCTGGGATGTTCTTACCGATTTCGAATCCTATGAGAAGTGGAATCCATACCTCTCGATTGCTCGTGGCACGCCGAGAGATGGTGCTGCAGTGGAACTTCACATTACCCCGTCGAAACGTTCAGACCGGACAGAGACAGGAAAAATAACGGCTCTCGAACCCGGGACGCTGCTGCAGTGGGAATCTGTTGCACTGTATTCGGTGATTTACGCGAGCACGCACCGCTTCGGAGTTCAACGGCTTGATGACGAACGCACGCGGTTTGACAATCAAAAAGAGTATCACGGACTGCTCGCACCACTGGTCGCTGATGACGATATCAAAGATGACCTCGACGAGATGAACCGCGCGCTTGCTGCGTATGTCGAAAACCAGTATCCGTGACTGGCTCTCACGTACGTTCCACCGTGTCAACCTCGGTTCCGGTCTCGAAGACCGCTGAACTCTTGGGTTCTTTTTTGCACGCTTACAATCGGTCGTGCGGGATTGAACTGGAGAGCAACGAGTCTGGTCGGACAAGGATGGCAACAAGATTGCCACGACAGTCCAATTTTTATACTCGGAACGTCCGTATTAAATATGGAATTTAGAGACCTCAGTATTCCAGTTTACGAAGAGACGACTGTCCCGCCAGGACTTCCAAGCTTTCGGCAAGGCGGCGTTATCCGCAACGACGAATCCGGCGGCTACGAAAGCGATTATATAACGACGACAACCCACATCGGGACGCACCTCGACTCGCCATTCCATTTTGATGCTGATGGGCGGACGATTGGCGATCTCGAACTTGAAGAGCTTGTCCGACCAACTAAACGAGCCGACATCCGTGGGCAGGGATGGGATGAACCCGAGACTGAAATTCCGCTTGAGCCAATCAAAGAGGCGCTACCCGAACCGCTGGAGACGGACGACTACTTGTTCGTCCATACCGGGTGGGCAGACAAATGTATCGAACAAAAAGAGTACTATCTCGAAAGTCCCCATTATCATCCAGACGTTTCGGAGTTTGTTGTCGAGTCCGGTGCAAAAGGGCTGATTACCGACACGCCGATAGATTCCGGTGATCACGGAATGGTCAACCACTTTACGCTGTGTGAAAACGACTGTGTGATCGTCGAGAACGTCGCAAATCTCGATGGGCTCCCAGATCTGTTTACGACGTGGGTGATCCCGATGAACCTCGCGAACGGTGATGGCGCACCGGCTCGCGTATTCCTTGTTGACGAATAGCCGTTTCGAGCGTCCTCCGATTTTGGATGGGAGCGCAACTTGGCGTGTGCCCCCGAGACAATTCAAGCCGGGTAGTTTTCTAACTCCCAGCCGACGAATTCGTCTTCAAGCTGGATATCGAGTGCGCGTAAAACGTGGGTCAGTGAGACGTAGTATCCAGCGAGGATTGCTAATCCTACAATGGTTCCTGCATCGTAATGAGTGGCAATCCGTTCGTGTGTCTCATCACTAATTTCCCCATCGTGTTCGACAAACTCGAAAGCGTAGGAGGCGAGTGACTGGTGTGGTTCGTCAATCGACGCAAGTTCGTTCCGAGAAATTGCGAGAATAATCTCCCTGGAAAGTCCAGCCCGTTCAAGACCAGCAATAACGTGGTCGTGCCACTCATACGGTGAATCCATTGCTTTTGCAATCGAGAGGATCACACACTCAACTGCTGGTTTCGAAAGTCCGGTTTCAGTCCAGAGCTCGGTGTTCATCGTTACGTGGGCGGCTCCCAGTTCCGGGTTGTTGGAGAAGGTCAGCACGGTTGGCTGTTGGTTCCAAAACTGTGAGTCGATATCCAGCGGGAGTTGTTGTGATTTCTCAGAGATGATATCATACTCTGCTGGCAAGTCTTCAGGCTGAACGTACGGAATTCGTGGCACTCTGTACCAATTGAACCCCCGGTATTTATATTTCAGCTTCTCGCTTTCCACGAGCTCCTGTTTTCCCCGGCTTCGGTAGGGGTGTTAAATCACGCTCTCGAGCCAGCCGCCATCGACGCGGAACACTTCGCCGGTGATATAACTCGTCCGCGGCGAGGCGAGAAACGCGACCGCATCGGCGAATTCGTCGGGCCGCCCTGGCCTGTCGAGTAGCACCTCGTCGGTCCGGCTCTGGAGAGCTTCTTCGATGCTGATTCCGCGGTGTTCGGCGCGGCGTTGAACCTTGTATTCGATTCGCTCGGTCATGATGAACCGCGGCGTCACACAGTTCGCCCGCACGTCCGGAGCGTACTCTTTGGCAATCGTCTTGGTCAGCCCGTAGAGCCCAAGTCGGAAGACGTTCGAGATGGCATGGTTCTCAGGGGGTTCTCTGGCCGAGGCGCTCGTAACGGTGATTAGCGAACCACGGTCGCTCTCGATTAGTTCTGGCAGTGCCGCCTTTGACAGTGCAACGTTGCTCTTGATCACCTCTTCGTGGGCGTCGTCCCACTGTGATTCGGTCGCCTCGGCGAGCGTCACTGCCGGTGGGCCGCCGTGGTTGTTGATCATGATGTCGAGGCCGCCGAAGCGGGCAACGGTCGTCTCTACTGCAGCCTCGATTTGCTGGCCATCGGTTACATCGCAGGCGACAGCTAGAACCTGTTCGGCCTCGACCGAGTCATACTCGGTACAAAGTCGGTCGCGCGCGTCGACCGCGCGGTCTTTGCTCCGGGAAGTGATGACAATGTTTGCACCTTCAGCGGCGAGTCGGGCGGCACTTGCAAAGCCGAGTCCGGCGCTTGAGGCGGCGACAAATGCTGTGCTACCGACGAGTTCGAGATCCATACGTTCTGCTGGGGGTATTGGACGTATAAATCTACGCCCGGCGACGAGACACGGATTGCAGAATTGGAAAGGATAAATCAGTGGGGTCAGTCACTGGCGGAGGAGATACCTTTTTCTTCATTCGTTAGCAACGAACAAACATGAGCGAACCAACCGAACGCCGCTCGGTCAAGTCTACTCGGACGACGTTCCGAATCATCGGGGAACTCGAAGCCAGTGACGGAGCGCGGCTTACTGACCTCGCCGACGAACTCGAACTGGCAAAAAGCACCGTTCACCAGCAGCTATCAGCACTCCACGAGGAGGGCTACGTGATCAAGGAGGATGGAGCCTACCAGCTGGGGCTGAAGTTCCTGAATCTGGGTGAGCACGTACGAACCCGCAAAAAGGTGTACACCCTGTCCGAGCCGTTGGTCGAAGAGCTCGCGACAAAAACGGGCGAGCGAGCACAGTTCTTTGCCGAAGAACACGGTCGTGCCATCTATATCCACACCAAACAGGGCGAACACGCCGTCCAGACCAACCGACGGGTCGGGAAACAACGGTATCTCCACTCAAGTGCCGGTGGGAAGGCGATTTTAGCCCACCTGCCTCCCGAAAAAATTGAGGCGGTCATTGAGCGCTGGGGGCTCCCACAAGAAACCGAAAACAGCCACACGACACGCGAGGCGTTGTTCGCTGATCTCGAGACGATTCGAGAACGGGGCTACAGCCTCAACCGTGCCGAGTCGATCAGTGGCCTCTGGTCTATCGGTGTTCCCGTTATTGGGCCGGACGACCGCCCCGTTGGCTCGTTTAGCATCTCTGGGCCGCGACACCGAATGAAGGGCACCCCCGCTCGCGACGAAATGGTTGATCTCCTGTTGGGAACGGCCAACGAACTCGAACTCAACATCGCGTACTCCTAACCCGCCGTTCGACATATACACTTATTTGAGTGCCCTCCAAAGCCGGGGTATGGTTGTACTCGCAGCTGTTAGTGACGCCAAGACAGATGCACAAATTGTTGCCGAGGCTGATGCCCTCGCACAGACGTTTGGGATCGAACTTCACGTCGTTCACGTACGCAACTATGACTCGCTCAGCGACGCTGAGGCCGACCGAACCGATAACACGATCAAACAACGCGCGAAAAAAACGGCTGCGAACGCTGCCGATTCCGCGGCGTCAACCGTTGTCAGCGTGGGTCGTATCGGACAGCCGGCGGCTGAAATTCTTGCGTATGCTGACACCGTTGACGCCCGCTACATCGTCATTGGCGGACAAAAGCGCTCACCCGTCGGCAAGGCGTTGTTCGGTAGTACAACTCAACAGGTCTTGTTGGGTGCAGACCGGCCGGTACTCACGGTGATGGACTGAGGTACGACTTCCGCCTCCGCTAGAGTTGGTTCTCTTGAGTTCCCTCATGGACGGTCATGTCGAGTAGTCTTGGTACTTGTTATCACACATGTTCGCCTCCAACGAACACTGAGCAGTCGGTTCGTTTTTATTGTCTGGTCTCTCGAACGATGCAAGAAGCTCTCTCGAGCCACTGTTTAGGCGAAAACACAGGTTTGTCCCCGATATCGGTTGAACTCGCTTCCGAGGTACTCGACGGGTGTGTCTTTGTTCGTTGTAGGCGAACAGTAGGGACGCTATAATGTTACAGCCATATGCTTGTCACACTAGCTGACGGACGAGTTCCAACAGCGGTGTCTGCGAGCCGTCGAACCCGTGTTCAACAGGGAACTACTCGGCATCGCATTGATTTGTAAGTTCGTGAGTAACGAACTGAAAATGATACTACTTGGTGTTCCACACCTTTTCTGGCATCGGAAGTCCCTCCCAAAGAGCCGGGTCAAGCGGTTCTTCGATGGACTGTTCAAGCGTGTTGGTGAGGATCCATTCAAGTTGTCGGACGTGTTGTCCGGTGTGCCACGTTGTCCGCTCAAACAGTTCGTGTTTGGTCGGCTGGCCCCAGAACACGTCTGCAGGCTCCATCCAATCACACTCTTGGCCGGCTGTTGTCATCCAATCGGTGAGTCGTCCACGAACCGATTCGCCGTAGGCCGCGAGCGCAACGACGGAGTGTGGATCCCAGCTGTGTTCCATCCGGGGGACTCCCGTCATTGGGACGCCGGCTTCGTGCATGAGAAAGACGTCCGGAAGGCTGAAGATGTGCTGAACCAGCTCGCCGTAGCTTCGGGGTCTGTTTGGAATGTCGGTGGTTAACTGCTCTGGGGGAAGTCGTTCAAGATACGACAGTGTAGTATCGAGCAACATCATGAGTCGTCGGTTGAGTTCTTCAGGTGCAAGCGGGTCGGCATCGTGGTCGACACCGACCAAGTCGGCCACTGCAGCGAGATCTTTTCCATCGGCCCACGCCGCCCCTTGCCTCACAATTGGCACGTGTTGTGGGAGGCCGTGATCGGCCATTTCCTGCATTAACGCTTCGTCGACACCTTTGATACCCACCTCCGAACTAATGCCCTCAGAGTCGGTGTCGTCGACATCCGTCTCTTTGCTTTTCACGACGTTGTGTGAAACAAACGACACATCGTTGCGTTCGAGAAACTCTTTGATGCGGAGACAGCTGGTACAGCCCGTTGCCCAGTAGAGGTGAGTCTTGTCAGTGCTGGTGGCCATACGGCTACTCTGAAAGACACATTATTAAGTATACTGTATCATTGTTGTACAGTTCGACAGCAGGGATTCTTGCGAGATGCGCGGATCGATCTATGGGAGCGTTTGGCTCAGTTTAGTTTTTTCCCACTCTAGCATTGCTATTACATACAATTCTCTAATTCCAACAATAAACAAAAATAGAATAACGCATCTTATATTCCTAAATTCGAATCGAAATTTTATTTATCACCGTTTCAGCTAGAAAAAGACACTATTTATGCGTTACACAACTCATAGAAATGTGAAAAATTGGAATACTCACTTGTATGTTGAGTGGGCACTCACTTCCGACTGTGGACAGATATGCACACGAACTTTTTGTTCGATACACTGTTCAGTATCTAAACAGGTATGGTTCTCAAAGAACGCGAGGTCTTAATGGCTTGAGCGCTGTCTGTTCCTATGGAACGTGCGTCGCTTCCGGACGGCTGGCGGGTATGGAACGAAGAGCCCGACGGTCGAGTGATTCTCGTGTACCGTCCCGACGTGTTCAACTCACAGGATTTTCCGGCAGTCTGTCTGCCGACGCTGTACGTCACAAACGGGTCGCCGCGACGCCGACCCGGATCGGGGGCAGTCGAGACCGACCAGTGGCATGTCAAGCTTTTTTTCGAGCCGGAAATCGAAGCCGAAAGCGAGCGCTACGACAGTCGCGAGGACGCACTCGCAGGGGCTGTTGGCTGTGCGGAACGCTTTGTCGACGGCGACGTCGCGTATCGCGAACTGTACCAGGTGCCGCGGCCCGACTATTTCAACGAACTTGACCGCCTCCTTGATATCGACGACGACTAATTTCACGAGTTATCGACGATACTGAACCGTACATCCACGCTCACGAGTCACGTGTAGACCGCCGCCGTGAGGGGAACGGTCATCTATCTGGAAGCACAACTAAACGGCATGACTACTGTGACACTCATTGGCGACCGACTCGCAGTGGAGGGTCGCGAGTTCGTCTATGGTGGCGAAGCCGCTGGCTGTGCGGGCTGTCCCTACCGCAGTCAGTGTCTCAACCTCACCAAGGGGCACCGCTACCGCGTTACCGGCGTTCGCGACAACGCTCAACTGCTCGACTGCGCCATGCATGACAAGGGTGTTCGCGCGGTCGAAGTCGAACCCGCAGCCGTCTCCGCAAATGTCGCCTCCCGCGGTGCCTACGCTGGGAGCAAGGCCTCGCTCGAAGGGCCCTGTCCGCACACCGACTGTCCGAGCCACGAGTACTGTATTCCTGAGGGGGCCACGTTTGATGAGGAGTATCGCATCCGCTCGGTTGTTGGCGACCCACCGCACGACCACTGCCTGCTTGACCGATCGCTCACGCTTGTCGAACTCGAACCGACCGACTGAGCATCGGTCGGCAGCCCTCTCCGTACACCGATTGTCCCCGTATCTGCGAGTCACGCTCAGTCGAGTGTCGCAGCGTAAGCATAGTCCGTGTCGTAGGCGGGTGGCCTCTCGTCATCGAGCGTCACCTGCCAGTCGTCGACGAGACCTGGGTCGCTGCGAGCGTCTCGAATTGTGGCACGAATTTCGGCGACGCCGACGCCGTAAAAATCGTCTGGCACACCGTGGAGATACTGTATCGCCGTTCGAAACAACGACCGCATTCCCGTATCATCCTCGAAGTCGGCGTGTTTGTACGCACCGGCGGCGACCTGCACCATGCCGTGGAGAAAGGCGCTCTCTGTGCTCCCGCTCCCGTAGTTATACCACTCGTCCTCGAAGCAATCGTGCGATTCGTGGTATGCGCCGTCGTTGAATAGCCGGACGCCGTGTTCGACCGCTCGCCGAAGCGTCGCGTGCTCCCACCGCCGCTCGGCCGACTGCCATCCACTGGGGTTCCCGAGTGGCGGGGCAACAGACGGGTCGGTGGTGTGGTCGTCCATACTGAACGATGTCGCTGTCCGCACAAAGTTCTGCGCGTTGGTCGGCGTGTTGATGTGATTGAATGTCGTTGCAATCGCGTTACTCAACAAGCGATTACTCGGTTGGTGAGTGATACACTCACTCCCCAGATTCTCCTGTCGGGTCAACAGTCAAAGAATTTATTATGATTGTGTAACATTCCGGAGTATGGCAACTGAACCACAAACCGCGCAGGGAGATACGACTCTTGCCGCACTGGCACACGCATCAGCACTCGTCGCCTCGTTTCTCGGACCAATTCTGTTTTTGGTTCTTGCGGACGACGATGACGAACTCGTCAAGCAGAACGCAAAAAATGCGCTCAACTTCCAGATCATCATTTTCATTCTCCTCACGATTTCAGGAATTTTAACGATCGTGCTCATCGGGTTGTTGCTCCTCCCGATCGTCCTCTTGATCGACCTCATCCTCGTGATCATCGCGACGTTGAAGGCCAAAGACGGGCAAATATACAAATACCCGTACACGCCCAGCATCATCTGAAACGACGGCCGTCGGCGATCGGACACCGAGACTCACTTCATTTTCACATATCACCTGTTGAGTGACATCGCTCTCGGGAGCACTGGAAGAACAAAAAGCCGACCGCGATGGACCGTATAATGTTTATAACCGGGTTGGCTACGTGTAACTGCACACCACCGTGCGAGGGTAGCCAAGCCCGGAAACGGCGACGGACTCAAGATCCGTTCCTGTAGAGGTCCGTGGGTTCAAATCCCTCCCCTCGCATGAACGCGTCCACAACGCGTGAGTGCAGAAGACGCTCTCGGAGCGCTCTTCCCTCGCAAAACTCGTTTCACTATTTTCACCGAGCGCCAGCGCTCCCCACAGCGATCCACTCAGAGCTGTTCGTACTGCTGTTCAAACGTTCGCAACGTCGCTGCGAGCACACCAAGTGTAATCGGGCCAACGAACAGCCCGGTGAAACCAATGGTGTAGACGCCGCCGAACACACCAACGAGAATCACGCCCGGATTGAGATGCGCCTGCTGGTCGATCACGATCGGGCGAGCGTAGTTGTCGACCATGCTGACGACGGCGATTCCGTAGATTGCCAAAAACACGCCTGCGGTGACGTCACCAAGCGCAATGAGATACAGCGCCGCAGGCCCCCAGACGAGAAACGCACCGATCAGTGGAAGCAGCGCGAGAACTGCCATCACGAACGTCCAGAACACGACGTTTGGAATGCCGGCAACCCACAGCCCAACGCCCGCGATTACCGCTTGGAGCAACGCCACCGAGATATGACCGATAACGACACCCCACGTCATTCGATCAATTTGGTCGAACAGCTCGCTGGTTACCGCCGCCGGCAACGGCACCAACTGGTGAGCCCATGCGACGAACTCTTCGCCCTCTCTGAGCAGATAGTAGACGAGAAACAACACGAGTGCAAGCCCCAATGAGAACTGGAGGCCCGCAGTTGCGATGTTCGTGACGCTCCCAAACAGAACCTCAATTAGTGACTCGACAAACAGTTCGAACTGAAAAGCGAGGTCGACTTCGACCCCAGTGAGATCGAGAATCTGTGCCTCGATTTCGGGGATATCCAGGGCGGTCTCGCCGCGTGCGATCTGCTGGAGGTCGCGAACGAACGACTGAATGATGTACCACAGCGGAACCAACACGACAATGCCGGAGGCGGCAAGCAAGGCAATTGGTGACACAAACTCACCGAGATGTGGCTCCAATCGGCGATGAAATGGGTACAGAATGTAGGCAAGCAGGAGTGCACCGAAAACGTACTCGATAAACGGGAGAACAATCAGGACTGAGAGGGCTGCGGCCACCGCTATTGCGAGCACGAGAAACGCCTGTGACCGGTTCATATTGCACTGCTTGGCAGGCAGCGTGATAAGTACGGCTGCTTGTGGTTGACACTAGTCCTCTGCGGCCGAAACAACCGTGTTAAATCGCGCTAGGCCGTCGTCGAACGGGCGTTTTGAAGTCGTTTTTCTGCCTCGTCGCGGTCTTCCGGATAGCCGACGTCGATTCGCCACCCGTCGATCTGAATGGCGTCGATGGTACGGCCGCTGCGAATCAACAGATCAATTGCTTCGCTGATCTCGTACTCGCCGCGGTTCGAGGGCTGAACAAGCTGACAGGCGTGGAAAATCTCCGGCGTGAAAGTGTAAAAGCCGGTCATCACCAGATTCGAGTTCGGCTCTTCAGGTTTTTCGACGACGTCGGTTATTTCGCCGTATGCGTTGGTTTCACAGACACCGTAGCGACCCGCGTCCTCCCACGGAACTTCCTCAACGAGGAACGCGGCGTCCGCACGATCTTCTCGTTGCCGGCGAACGACGTCCTGTAGATTGGCGTTGAAGATGTTGTCGCCGAGCATCAACATGAAATCGTCGTCGATGTACTCCTCGACGGTCAACAGCGCATGGGCGAGTCCACTCTGTTCGCGTTGGTGAGCGTAGGTGATCGGCACACCCTCGAACTCGTCGCCGTAGTGCTCGATGATGACCTCTTTCATGTAGCCAACGACGACGAAAAACTCGTCTGCACCGAGTTCGGCGAGCTGTTCGAAACAGTGTGTGAGCAGCGGCTTGTCGTCAACTTCGACCATTCCTTTTGGTTTATTGTCTGTCAGTGGCCGGAGTCGGGTTCCCTTGCCGGCAGCGAGTACGACTGCGTTCATAGATGGTGACAGTTCGGCCGTCGATAAATAGTTTCATACCCGCGCTATTTTGATCGGATTGTCGGACTGCCCCCACCTGGCTACAGTCTCCACAACAGTCAAATCAATCGCCCGGTTCGGTTCGCGTATGCACCTCAGTGTTGTCGGCAGCGGCTACGTCGGGACGACAATCGCGGCCTGTTTTGCCAGCCTCGGCCACGACGTGACCGCGATCGATATCGACGAGACGGTCGTTTCGCGGCTCAACAACGGTGAGGCCTCGATTCATGAGCCTGGACTCGACGACCTGCTTGCCGAACACGCTGGGGGCCGACTCGTTGCGACGACCGACTATGACGCGATCGCTGACACCGACGTGACGTTTCTCGCGCTGCCGACGCCCGCCCGTGAGGACGGCAGCATTGACCTCTCGATTATTCTCAATGCGGCCGAGGCGGTCGGCGACGCACTCGCAACCAAGTCCGACCGGCACCTCGTTGTCGTCAAAAGTACCGTGACACCCGGATCGACTGACCGCGAAATCGGCCCTACCCTCCGAGCGGCCGCCGGCGACGACACGGGGCGAATCGGACTCGCAATGAACCCTGAATTCCTCCGCGAGGGAAGCGCTGTGTCGGATTTTCTCGATCCTGATAAACTCGTCTTGGGAACCGAGGCCGATGACCCGTGGACGGCCGACACGCTTCGCGCGGTGTTCGAGCCACTGATTGGATCTACTGGCGTGCCGGTCATCGAAACAACCCTCCGCGCTGCCGAGATGATCAAGTACGCCAACAACGCGTTTCTGGCGACCAAAATCAGCCTGATCAACGAACTGGGAAACATCTGTAAGGCCTACGGCGTCGACGCCTACGAGGTCGCCGACGCGATCGCGCTCGACGACCGAATCGGTGAGCAGTTTCTTCGCAGTGGTGTCGGTTGGGGCGGGTCGTGTTTCCCAAAAGACGTTGCGGCGATCATCGCCGCAGCCCGTGAAACAGGGTACGAGCCTTCGTTGTTGTCGGCAGCCGTCGACGTCAACGACCGACAGCCCGAACGGATGCTCGAACTTCTCTCGAAACATGTGGATCCCGCCGGCAAGCGAATCGCGGTGCTTGGCCTCGCGTTCAAACCCGGCACCGACGACATCCGCAACTCGCGAGCGATTCCACTCATTGCGTCGTTGCTTGACCGCGGGGCGGCCGTCGCCGCATATGACCCGGTTGCAGCCAACGCCATGGCCGAACGGTTTGCGACCGTGGAGTACGCTGACTCGCCGGCAGACGCGCTCGCCAACGCCCACGGCGCACTCGTCGTCACCGACTGGCCCGAATTCGCCGACCTCGATTCCGAGTTCGACGCGATGACAACCCCTGTCGTCGTCGACGGTCGGCGGATTATTTCGCGTCGCGACGGGCTGACGTATGAAGGGCTGACGTGGTGAGTGGAGCGGTGGCAGGACGGCGTCCCGTTCGACAACAAACACACTTTATACGGTGCCGAAAACAACAACCGGCAATGGGCGAATCCCCGTCGCAACGGGCCGATGATGTGGACGAACAGGTGCTGTCCGCACTCGGTGACGACCCCTCCCGAGCGATTCTCGAAGCCCTATCCGAACCAATGACGGCAAACGAACTCGCAACCGAATGTGATATTCCGCTTTCGACGATGTACCGCAAACTTGAGCGTCTCAGCGAGGCCGGCCTCGTGAGCGAATCGACCGCCATTCGGGCGAGTGGGCAGCACACAACCCGGTACGCGCTCGATTTCACCGAGATCACGGTCTGGTTGACCGATGGCAACCGACTGCAGACAACCGTCGACCGGCCGGAGACGACCGCAACGGCCGACCAGCGGCTCGAAGAACTGTGGACCAAGATTCGGGAGGAAGCCTGATGCACCTCGAATCGACAATTGCGCTCGTCATGGGCGCGATTCTCGTGCTCGGTAGTGCAATCACTTATTTCGCGTTCAAAGCCTACCGGCGGACGGGCGATCGCTCGCTTCGCGGGCTCATGGTTGGATTCGGCTTTGTCACCCTCGGTGCGTTGTTCGGCGGAATCGCCCATCAGCTGTTCAACCTGACGCTTGATGTTGGCATCGTGATCAACGCAGTTCTCACCGCTGTCGGCTTTGCCGTCATTACGTACTCGTTGTTTATCGAATAATCCACTCTCCCAGCAAATGACCGATTCACAGACGAATGGCGACGATCGAATTGAAGCAGCTATCGGTGAGACACTGATCGAACGCGACGAGACAGTCGCCGTCGCCGAATCACTGACCGGTGGTCAGGTTGCCTCTCGATTGATCGCGGTTCCGGGTGCGAGCGCCTATGTCGACCGCGCGGTCATCGCCTATTCGAACCAGTCGAAACAGCAGTTGCTCGCGGTTCCGCGCGAGGCACTCGACGCAGACGGCGCGGTCAGCGAGCGGGTGGCGGCCGCGATGGCGCGCGGAATTCGAGATACTGCGGGCACGACATGGGGGGTGTCGACAACGGGAATTGCGGGGCCGACCGGCGGCACCGAAAACAAACCCGTCGGTCTCGTCTACGTCGCCGTTGCCTACGCGGGGCCGTGGGGAAGCGAGCGCTCGTTCGTGCAAACCGAGAGACACGTGTGCGACGGCAGTCGGAACGAAATCACCGAACAGAGTGTGGCCCACGCGTTAGCGTTGCTTGCTGCGACAATCGAGTCAGTCGAATCCTGTTCGGAAAAAGCGGAGGAAGGTCGTCGCGAAAACGACTCAGTTGGTCGAGATGATTTCGACCACTGAACGGTGTTCAAGTGGGTGATCTGCGCCGACCTGCCGGTTCGATCGACAGTCAATGCCATGTAGCAGGCCGTCACCGATATCCGAGTGGAGGAAGTACGCGAAATCCTCGGTTGTCGAGTCCGTGGGGAGGATGAAACAGTCACGAAACACGCCTTTCTCGTCGGATTTCCCGTTGGCACTGCCGGGGAAGACGGCGATACAGCCGATCACGTCAAACAGCGCCGCTTCGATGGCCTGTTGGACGCCGGTGCCGTCGTAGTCGGTGATGAAGTCGCGAATCCGTTCGAGGCCGGCTTCCTGGTTGGTGGAGATCTCACCAACGATGTCGAAATCGCTGTCGCCGGCGGTGTACGAGACGACGCCGGCCTCGTCGGCCTTCTTGAGCGATCGCTCGGCGTGTGCACTCGTGGGAACGAATGTGAGATGGTCGTAGTCGGGGTCGGCAGTGATCTCCTCGAAGTTGGCCTGCGCTTCGGGAGTGTCCATCTTGTTGGCCGCAATCAGCATTGGCTTGGTCCGTTTTCTGATCTCGCGGGCGAGTGCGGCCCGATCCTCGTCGTCCCACGTTTCGGTGTCGAGTTCGAGCCCCAACAAGAGAATAATCTGTTTGATTTCGTCCTTGTTGGTTTTGAACGCGCTCATCTGCTCGGCGAGGTCGACCTCGATTTGCGCCTCGGTGTTGTTGTACTTCGTTTCGTGTTTGGTGATCCCGGCTTCGAGAATTCCGAGATACCACATATCAAGTTCGGTTTCGAGAAAGTCGATATCGTCGCGCGGATCGTGGTCCTCGGTTGGTTCGCCTTCCATATCGGTTGTTCCCGAAAAGTCGACGATATGGATCAGCACATCGGCCTCGTTGAGGTCGGTCAGAAACTGGTTGCCGAGTCCATTTCCCTCGTGTGCGCCCGGAATCAACCCGGCCACGTCGACGAGTTTGGTCGGTACAAAACGGGTACCGTCGCGACAGACGCCAACGTTCGGCGAACAGGTTTTGTCGAACTCGGGGGCCGCACACTCGACGCGAACGTACGCCTCGCCGATACTGGGGTCGATCGTGGTAAACGGATAGGCACCCTCTGGCACGTCGTTCATCGTCGCCGCATTGAAAAAACTGGATTTACCGACCGACGGCTTGCCCACCAGGCCGATTTTGTAGCTCATTAGTTTCCAAGGGTCGGCCGACGCGCAAAAACTGTTTGACACGAGCTCGCACCGGCGTGTGGTAGCACCACGCATAACCGCTGGCGGCGACCCACAGCGATTTTGCCCCTCCTCATCGAACAACCGGCTATGACCGCTCCCGACCACGGCGGCGAGTCGGCCCCGGCTGACGCCGACCGGTTCGTTGTCGCCATTCACCGAACCGAGTCGGAACTCGAGTTTGTCGTGCGCGTTCCCTCCGATATCGACTCGGGATGGCGAAACCCGACGACATTTCAGCAACTCGTCGAGCAACGAACGTGGGAGCGACTTGAGCAGGAAGCAACGCTGCGAGCGATTGTTGCCAGTACGGAGCCGGGCGAAACCGTCACACTTGGGGCCATCACGCTCACACCGGACGGCACCGTCATCGATCATTCGTTGGCCTCGCCGGTTGAGGGCGACGAGACCTAACTCGCGAGAGCGGCTTTTGCCTCGCTGACGACGCACGACCAACGATCTCGCTGCCGGCTCCGCGACACGGCGGCAGGGGTTTTTGTCTCATCGGCGCGTGGTCGTCGTATGCACGCAGCAACCTTTCACGGTCCCGGCGACATCCGGGTTGAATCCGTCTCGAAACCCGAACTCGACTCACCACGCGGAGCCATTGTCCGAGTCACACATACGGCCGTCTGCGGCTCTGATCTGTGGTTTTATCGCGGCCAAAGCGACCGCGACGTGCCCTCGCGCGTCGGTCACGAACCGATGGGAATCGTCGAGGAAGTCGGCGACGACGTGGTTTCGGTCGCACCGGGTGACCGGGTGTTTGCACCGTTCGTCATCAGCTGTGGGCGGTGTGAGTTCTGTCGAAAGGGGCTGCACACGTCGTGTGTCCACGGCGATGGGTGGAACGGCGACAACGGCGGTGCACAGGGCGAGTATGTCCGCTGCCCCGAAGCCGACGGCACGCTTGTTCGCGTTCCGGACCGGTATGCCGACGACGAGGACGTGCTCCGTTCGATTCTGCCACTGACCGACGTGATGGGGACGGGCCACCATGCCGCGCTGCGTGCCGGTGTCGACGCGGGGTCGACCTGTGCGGTAGTTGGCGACGGGGCAGTCGGCCTCTGTGGTGTGCTTGCCGCCCGCCGACTCGGTGCGGAGCAGATTATCGCAGTCGGCCACCACGAGGACCGACTGGCAATCGCTGAGGAGTTCGGTGCAACCGATCTCGTCAGCGAGCGTGGGGAGGCTGCGGTCGAACGCGTCAACTCGCTCACGAACGGCGGAGTTAACCACGTGTTGGAGTGTGTTGGTGCCACGTCGTCGATGGAAACGGCCGTTGAAATCTGTCGACCCGGCGGAACGGTCGGCTACGTCGGCGTGCCCCACGGGATGGGCGACGGGCTTGATCTGACACCGTTTTTCCGTCGAAATATTACGATCCGTGGTGGGGTTGCGCCGGTACGCGCCTACGCTGAGGAGCTCTTGGCCGACGTGTTGCAGGGAACGCTCGATCCGTCGCCGATTTTTACGAAAACCGTCGATCTCGACGGTGTCCCTGCAGGGTATGCGGCGATGGATGAGCGCGAGGCGATCAAGGTGTTAGTCCGGATCTCTTCCTAACGGTACGGGCCGAAACAGGTGTCTTCGCTGCGAGCGTACGGCTGCGACAGCAGCCGCTCGCGAGCAACCGGCGGGACGTTGCTGTCGCTGTCGCTGACTACGTTATAACTGTGCTGTGTTGTGGCGGGACGTTGCGGTAGCTGTACTGTGTTGCGGTCGCTGTGCTGTGCTGCAACCACGGGGCGGTATCTCACTCGCCGTGTGGCTGTCGCTCGCTGTCTGATATGAGTGATCGCTCGCACTCGCGTTCATGCGAGTGTGAGTGCGGGCGAACAGTATGAATGGGTGGCGGCGAACGGTGGCTCCCAGAGGGTCTCCCACTCCAGTACGACACCGAACGCAGACGAGCTTAACTTCCGTGTTCGGGATGGGTACGGGTGGAACCTCGTCGCTATGGCCGCCGTAAAGCCGATCAATGGAATCGAACCATTGTATATCCAAATCGGTCAGTACGGTATGTACTTGATTTCGTGTATACTCGTGCAATCCAGTAAGCGCCTGGACCCAGAACACCCAGTCGATCTCGAATGAGATCCACTCAGTGTGGGTCAGTGCATTATTCTGTATGACTATGGCTTGGTCTGTTAGTGCTCGTGGACTCAACACCTCGTTGCCTCGGTGCGTACATCCCGAGTCTATCGAACTCATCTTCTATGAGTGACCGTATGGTACGTCTTTTCCATGTGGGTTTCGAGCTTAGATGCGTTCAGCTCTTACCCCGTGGCACGTAGCTACTCGGCAACTGCCCTGTCGGACAACCGATACACCAGTGGTGCCCATTCGTAGTTCCTCTCGTACTATACGAACGTTCACGTCACGTACCCTTACACCCCCAATAGATAGCAGCCGACCTGTCTCACGACGGTCTAAACCCAGCTCACGACCTCCTTTAATAGGCGAACA
>PUNZ01000119.1 GCA_003551945.1 Halovenus sp.
CAGCAAACATATCTTCAAGGGATGCTTCATCCGTACTGAAATTCTGGACGTCGACACCTGCATCGTGCAGTGCAACGAGCACATCCATCTTGGCATCATCGACACAGGTCACTTCAATCTGCGTCTCATCTTCGACTAACCACGCCGTCTCGACACCAGGAAGCTGTTGAATGGAATGCAGCGCGGTATCAGGAACGACATCAACTTGGATGGAGAGTTTCGTACCGCCGCCTATCGACTCTCGAAGTCCCGCAATGGTATCCACCGCAACAAGTTCCCCTTCGCTCAAAATTGCGACACGGTCACAGACCGCCTCAACCTGTTCGAGGATGTGACTCGAAAAGAACACGGTCGCACCACGTTCGTTTTCTTCCCGGATGATATTTCGCATCTCACGCGCGCCGTTCGGGTCAAGTCCAGTTGTTGGCTCATCAAGAATAAGCAGGTCGGGCTTGCCGACAAGTGCCATTGCAAGGACGAGCCGCTGAGCCATCCCCTTGGAGTAGCCACCGGCTTTCCTGTCAGCGGCGTCAGCAATCCCAACGCGCTTGAGCAGTTCCATCGGTTCTTCCTCACCACCTTTTGAGTCGATTGCAAATTCGAGATGTTGGCGACCCGTGAGTCGGCTATATACCGAATATCCTTCGGGGAGAACACCCATCGTTTCCCGTGCTTGTTTTCCATCCAGTTGGCAATCGAAATCGAAGATACGTACATCTCCCTGCGTCGGTCGGACAAAATCGAGAAAAATGTTAATCATGGTCGACTTGCCGGCACCGTTTGGCCCTAAAAATCCGAATATCTCCCCTTCTTCGACCGAAAATGACACTCTGTCGAGTGCAGTGAGTGTTCCATATCGTTTTGATACGTCGTGAACCTCGATTGCAACCATGGTCTATGCAGGTATTCTTTTGCCTGCATTAAATGACTGGCGTCGAGTCTCTGTCGGGGAAAGCTCCTGTAACATGACGTGTGCCCGCCGACCGTTTCCCTGCATACCTCCGTTGAAAGCGTAACGTGAGTTTTATTCGACCCAGCGAGAAAGCCGTGGTATGGATACGGCCGAACGGCTCGACCTCGTGACCCGACATACCGAGGAAGTCGTAACGACAGAAGAACTCGAAGAACTGTTCGACGATGGGACGCCGTCGGCCTATATTGGCTATGCGCCGACCGGTGAGATGCATATTGGTCACTTCACCACGATGAGAAAACTGGCCGACTTTCTTGATGCCGGCATCGACGTGACAGTGCTCATTGCAGATCTCCACGCCCATCTTGATGACGAAAAGAGTCCATTTGAGTTGCTAGAGTACAGGAGTGAGTACTACCAAGAAGCTATCGAGGGTATGATTGAAGCCGCCGGGAGCGACCCGAATGATATTACGTTCATCCGCGGCATGGATTATCAACTTGAGGAAGAGTACACGCTTGAACTCTACCGAATGGCCGCAGAGACAACACTATCCCGTGCGCAGCGAGCAGCAAGCGAAGTTGTCCGCGAAAGCGAGAGTCCAAACCTCGGTGGGGTTCTCTATCCGCTGATGCAAGCGCTTGACGTAAAGGCCCTTGAAGCAGATATTGCCTATGGCGGTATCGACCAGCGAGGAATTTACATGCTTGGTCGAGAACTGCTCCCAGACCACGAGTGGGATGCACCAGTCTGTGTCTTCGCACCGCTGCTTTCTGGCCTGTCGGGCGGGAAAATGAGTGCATCAGACGCTGGCTCAAAAGTCAACCTCACCGACTCACCAGCGGAGATTGAAGAAAAACTCAATGGGGCCTACTGTCCGATGGGTGAACGCGAGGAAAACGGTGTGCTCGAATATCTTGAGTATCTCGTCTTCCCCGTGCTTACAGAACAAGGTGAATCATTCGTTGTGGAACGGCCGGATGAATACGGAGGAGACCTCGTCTACGAACGTTATGCTGAGTTGGAGGCAGATTTCCTCAGTGAAGAACTCCATCCAGCGGACCTCAAACCCGCCGCTGCAGGCGCAATATCGACAGTCATCGACCCCGTCCGAGAGCGATTATCGGACAACGATGAATTGCTTGCTGCAGCCTATCCCGAGACCTACGGAGATAGCTAACGGAAACGGAATACGCACACCCATTTTCCACGCACCCGCTCTCACCTCAGCATGACCACAGACAAAACTAACACGAACGAAGAGGGGTCGAACTGCCGTCAACAGCCAGCAGAAGTTCGTGCTGTATACGACGAGATTGCAGCACATTTCTCGAAAACGCGGGCCTACCCGTGGCCGGAGGTTGAATCTTTTCTCACGGAACAATCCGGTCAGCGAGGGATTGATATCGGTTGTGGGAATGGGCGTCATACCACGTTGCTTGCGGAGTGTTGTGAACAGGCCGTTGGCCTCGATGTGAGTCGCTCGTTGCTTGAAGAAGCGACGAAAGCGTATCCAACTGCAATTACAGACGGGACATTACAGTTTCTCCAGGGAGACGCAAGTTCACTCCCACTCGTCGATGACAGCATCAGTGTGGGTATTTACATCGCCACAGTCCACCACTTGCCAACAAGAGCACAACGCATCGAAAGTTTGCGAGAGGTTGGTCGGATTCTCGAACCTGATGGTGTTGCGTTGGTGAGCACGTGGAGCACCGCTCATGACCGATTTGATGGCGATGCGGATTCAGAGTCTGGGTTTGATACGCTGGTTGACTGGACGCTCCCCGGTGGGGAGACAGTTCCCCGGTTTTATCACATCTACGCGCCAGCGGAGTTTCGTCGCGATATCGAGCAGGCAGGCCTCGGTATCGCCTCGTTTGAACTCTCAAGTGGCAACTGTTACGTGACCGTAACGACCGAGTGCTAGAGCCGTCGAATCATCACCAGTGCATCCTCGCCATCGCCATAATACCCAGGACGTCGCCTCGCGTACCGAAATCCGAGCTCGTGATAGAGTGATAGTGCTGTTTCGTTGCTCTCACGAACCTCCAGTTTGACCGTTTCAACTCTCCCTTCAAGCAGTCGCAAGCCACGAGCGAGGAGTGTTGTCCCAATGCCATTTCCGCGATACGATTCGTGGACTGCAATATCTTTGATATGGCCAACAGTGCCGGTTGGCGTGAGCGTCGTATCAGCAACAATGTATCCGAGAATACCTCCATTTTCAGCGACAAGAAAGCCGGGGCATGTCAAAAACTGCTCAAAGATTTCAAACGACCACGGCTGGGAGAATGAGGCATATTCAATCCGACAGATAGCAAGTAAATCAGCACGCTCGGCTTGTCGGATCCGAATTCCATCATCAAGCCGTGGTACAACAGCGGTCACAAGTGGCTATAGGCACAACAAGAATAAATCACTGGTGGCCACAGGAAATATCAGGTGATAGGTGCCCGGCAGTGAGACAGTGAAACTGAGTGTGAATGTATCCCTCACCACAAAGTTCATAAGAGTTTATTTCGTACTAGAAAGTGCACCCAATTGTGGGTGCCACCCCCACCCCCCACCCCCATCAACTCTCTACGTGAATCCCCTTTCGTTTTCACGTTTTTTGGACTGTTCTCCTAGTTCCAACAGTGAAAGGAACACGCGTTATCGAACGTTATTACTAAACCATTGGAACTCTTTTAAGATGGTATGCAGCCGGTACAGCGCGCTGAACCCCAGAGTTTTGACCGTGTTCTCACCTCGATGTGTACGGAGCCACATCCGAAAGCACGCGAGGCAGCAGAACGGTTTCTGGCGACGAACCCCGGTGACCCCGGCACTTATGAAACCGTTGCACAGCTGGAACGGAAGGCGGTTGAGTTGCTGGGAAGAGTCACGGGGCTCTCAAATCCAGCGGGGTATGTCACGAGCGGTGGAACGGAAGCAAACATACAGGCTGTTCGAATCGCCCGTAACCGCGCCGAACGCTCACAGCCGAACATTGTCGGTCCCGATAGCATCCATTTTAGCTTCAGAAAGGCAGCAGAGCTATTGGGTGTGGAGCTCCGAACTGCTCCGGTCAAGGAGTATCGTGCAAACGTCACAGCGATGAACGAGCTCATTGATGAGGACACTGTCGGACTCATCGCTGTTGCTGGCTCTACCGAATACGGTGTTGTCGACCCTATTCCAGCGATAGCAGAGCTGGCGGAAGACCACGAGATACTCTGTCATGTTGATGCTGCTTGGGGAGGGTTCTTTTTGCCCTTTGCCGACTTTGACTGGGACTTTTCGGATGCACCGATAGATACGATGACGATTGACCCACATAAGGCAGGGCAGGCTGCTGTTCCAGCGGGTGGTCTCTTGGCCCGGTCCGAACGGCTGTTTGATTCGTTGGCTATCAATACGCCATATTTAGAAACTACCTCGCAGATTACGCTTACAGGTACACGGAGCGGTGCAGGTGTTGCAAGTGCGGTTGCTGCAATGGAGGCCCTCTGGAAGGATGGCTATCGGGAGCAGTATGAACGCTCGATGGCGAATGCCGAGTGGCTTGCAACGCAACTGCGCGACCGCGGACACGATGTGTTTGGTCCGGAACTTCCTCTCGTGACCGCTGACCTCTCCGTCCCAATGACGGATGAACTGCGTGAGCGCGACTGGCGCGTATCAAAAACAGGGGCAGGTGAAATGCGCATCGTCTGTCAACCACACGTCACTCGGTCGATGCTTCGGTCATTCGTTGCGGATTTGGATTGGTACTGATTATCTCGGTCTTAGCTATCGAGCGACGCCAACTCTGACAGGACTGCTGTCCGAGAGATGAGTCGGTTGTGTTGTTTCTGAAACAGCGCCGTCGTCCGTTCGAGTGCCTCAGTATCAACAGAGAATGTCACGGCTGGGTAGCTGACAGCAGTAAGAATCAGCGGTTCAGCAGGGGCCGGTGCAACACCCGCAGGCCCGGAAACGGATTCAGGAGAGAGCAATCTCTCAAGCACATCAATCGGGCGGTCTCCAACGGCGATTTCGTTCACAATCGAGAGCAGCCGTCTGACGAGTTGGCGTGCGAATCCATCGGATTCTAGCGTCACTCGAAAGAGGTCACCATCTCGTCTTACCGCTGTCCGGAGAGTCCGAACTGTCCCTTCCTCATCAGGCGTAAAGTTGTGGAAATCGTGCGTTCCAGATACTCTCGATAGAACGGCTTCAATCACAGCCCCATCGGCTGATGGCGAATATAAGAGATACGTATATTCTCGCTTTTCAGCGTGGTGAGTCGCATGAAACGACGAAGGGACAGACGCACTAGCCCAGGCCCGTATTGCTGCTGGAAGTTCGCTGTTAAGCGCCCGAGGAGTGACCCACTCCGGTGCATCGAACGCCACAGTCTGGTGAGTTGCTGACACGCCCCTGTCGGTTCGGCCAGCGGCCGCATACCCCACTGGCTTCGTGTCGGGTTCGGTGACATCAAGGGCAGTAAGTGCGTCAAATAGTGCCCCTTCGACGGTCGGGACCGACGGCTGTCGCTGGTACCCATAATAATCCGTCCCGTCGTATGCGAGTCGAAAGGCGCGCACAGCAAAGCGTCAGAGGGGGCCTGTATTGTAGGTTCCGCCTATGCCCCCATTGAGTGTATACAGGCCTAAATATCAGCACCAAGGACAAGGGCAGTGCGCTCTGTTCCGGAGACTGTCGTGAACTCTCGTTCACTCATTGTCTCTCCGGGACAGCATTCCGGTTTGTCGGTATCCCGAGTGACAGCAACTGGTCCGAACGAATACGTTCCTGTTTCATCGAGCCCTTCTGGTGCTTCGACGAAAGTTTCGAGTTCCTCGTAAGAAGATTGTGGGTCATCGATACCGAAATAGACGTAGGTGCCGCCACCCTCAACGTCCGCGGTCGCTTCGACAGACCCATTCGATTCGTCGACAGTCCATCCTTCGGGAATGAAATCACGGACGATAACCGGTTCGTCTTCGGGGAACTCCACCGCAACATCGATTCGTTCCCGGCCAAAGTCACCGCCAGTGTATGTCGAGGAATCACCTTCTCGCTCTCCGGAGACGATGAATCCCTCGGTATCAACCTCGGTTTCCAGGTCGAAATACACCTGTGCGTCAAAGCCGGTAAAGAGTCCTGGCACGTTGACCAGTTTCGCAACGAGGAAGAACGCGCGCTCTCCGCCGTTATCTTCGATTTCATCGAGCGAGACTGACGTTGAGACCGCAGCGTCACCATTGATACCAGCATCTCGGGCGACATAGACTGGTTCGCCAGTCTGTTCGTCAGGGTTCTGTGCATCGTAGAGAAACAGGTCGATGTGCGGGTCATCAAGCGCGGCGCTTGCGTTTCCGCCACCATAGTGGCTAAACTCTACGGATGCCGATACTTCACCTGGCTCATCAACGAGGATATATCCTGCTTCTGCTCGCTCATCCTGTGGAACGTTCAGCCCGACCTCCCCGGTCACAGCCTCACCAGTGAGGTCACGGGTGACAGCATCGAGTGCAGGACCGACATTGGCCCGACCGTAGCCTTCGTACGGGTCGCGCCCACCGAATCGGTAAACAGGTAATTTGGCACGGTGATATGGTGTTGCAGTCAGTGCAGTTTCGGTTGCCGTTGCAAGAATTACGGACTTGAGTTTCAGAACATCAGCTCGGCCAGCATCCGCAGGTTTGTCGATAGAAAGTGCATCGGGTGCATCAAACTCCATTGCGTCCCCAACGAGGCCTGCCATGCCACACACTGATGGGGCTGCCATCGATGTCCCGGCAAGACCGGTATAATCGCGGACACCATCAGTATCTGTCGTCGAATCGTCACCATCGGTGTCGAGGAGGGAATCAACAGTTCCACCAAGGACGTCATCAACCGTCTCTTCGACGGTATCTGCGACAGCAGCTAGCTCGTCGAGGACCTCATCCGCTAGTTCAACATCGTATGGAAGGTTATTCGTAACACTCTGGTCAAACTCTGTGAGTGGTTCGAGTAGGTCGGCAGTTGGTTCGGAAACAGGCTCCAACTCAGCGGTGGCTGCTTCCTCATCTGCCTCTTCAATCGTCACCTCATCTTCTGGTTCGCCAGTTTCCGCGGCTAACTCCCCAACGTCGAGCGTCCCCCCCGGAGCAGTCACGTCGGGTTTGCCGTAGGGCTCTCCGTTCTCGTCGATACCACCAATGCCACCGGATGAGTATGCGGCGATACCGTCTTTCGCACCCGTTGAAACGACGGAGATTGCTTCGTTGACGACTGCAGGTGCACCATTCCCGCTCACCGGCGTTGCGTCGTTTCCAGCCGCAGCAACAGAGAGAATACCTGCATCGGCCATTGCTTTGAGTGCATCAGGGGTATCATCCAGCGTTCCCCCAAGTGCGCCGAGTGGGAGGCCACCGATGAATCCCCACGACATATTAACAGCCCGCAGATTGAACGTCTCAGCGAACGCTTCTGCATTCTCACCAATCTCAAGCGTTGGTGCTGATAAACCAGCGAGTGACACAATAGAGGCGTTTGGAGCGACCCCGCTGTGGAGGGCGAGGTC
>PUNZ01000008.1 GCA_003551945.1 Halovenus sp.
AAATCCGCGTCCTCCATGTCGACGACCAACTACAATATACCGAGCTCACTGAAGAACTGCTGGAGCGCGCCGACGAAAACATCTCCGTCGTGGGGGTAACCACTGTCGCTGAGGCAATAAATCGCATGTCCGAAGAGGAGTTTGATTGTGTCGTTTCCGATTACGATATGCCACAAACAAACGGCCTCGAATTTCTCGAACTCGTTCGTGAGTCACATCCACACATTCCGTTCATGCTCTTTACTGGCAAAGGAAGTGAGGAAATCGCAAGTGAAGCCATTCAGGCAGGCGTCACTGATTATATCCAGAAAAAGGGCGGAATCGACCAGTATGACCTTCTCGCAAACCGGATTCGAAACGTTGTCGAACGCTATCGGCTACAACATCAGTTCTGGGATGCACTCTCCTGGTACGAACAGCTGGTTGAACAGAACCTCACCGGGGTCTTTCTCGTTCAGGATGGCGAGTTTAGCTACGTCAACGAACGGTTTGGAACACTTACGAATTACTCCCCAGACGAACTGGTTGATGAACCCGTTGACCTGCTTTTTGATGAAGAGACCGTATCCACCCTTCAGGATATTCAGTCAGAGGGTCTTCGCGAGACCCATACGTGCGAAGTCAACGTGGCTGGGGACTCGCTCAAACTGACGGTCAAACTCCGCTCACTTCACTGTGAGGGCAAACGGAGTTGCCTCGGATTCATTTCCGATATTGACTAAGCTAGCTCTTTGCTTGTGTCTTTACAACCGTTACCGGTCGGTCTGTCACCCGAAGCACTTGGTCGGTCACACTTCCAAGCAACCGCCGAAACTCGCCTGACCGACTTTTACTTCCAAGGACAATCAAATCAACGTCAAGCTTGTCCGCAGCGGCGACAATCTCTTCCGCAGGCCTTCCGTAGCGCATCACCGTTTCTACAGGGAGACCCTCGGCTTGTTGGCTCACTGCGGCGAAGGTGTCTTTCCCGTGTTCTTCGAGCGCAGCCTGTGGTCCTTCATGTTCTTGTACGAACTCATCCCCACTGTATGCCCCGTAGACTGTTTCATCAACCACGTAAAGGACGTAGACCGTCGCTTCGACTGCGCGTGCTAAGGCAAGTGCGTGCGCTGTTGCTCGGTCAACGCCCCGTTCACCATCTGTCGGGAGCAATATCCGGCCGTACATACTCCTCTTTACGACTGAGTATCACATCAATGAATGGGCGCGAACGGTAGTTGGACAAAAACGGTGGGAAGGGGATTCGAACCAGGCGGAGACGTCGACCGTGCGGTCGCTGCGACTCCTCGGGTTCGAATCTCTCCGGCTCTCGAATAAGAATACAGCGGTGGGAAGGGGATTCGAACCCCTGAGTCCTCTCGGACACCTGCTCTCAAGGCAGGCGCGTTAGGCCACTTCGCTATCCCACCTACGTTCTGCTACTTCATCAGGCCCCTAAGAGTTGTCGGAATCATGCGCATCGGAGATACCTAGTTACTCTCGAACAAGTGAGCCAGTTTCGTCCACGCGCAGTCCCCATTCGGTGATTCGTGCGGCAGTTCTAGCCGGGACAAGCCGTTGGGCAGTCAGTCGCGCGCGAACATGTGTAACCAGCATTTTCAAGCTTTCCTCATCAACGACAGTTGGCGTCGTTGGCAGAAAGTCAACTGCATGGCCGCTGTCAACTGCGCGGTTGGCAATGGTTTCAAGCGCTGGCGTTTTGTACGCGTCTTCGAAATCGATCGTCTTGGTGAAGCCTGCAAAATACACCCCGCCGCTTGGTGTCGGTCCAAGAACCACATCACTCGAACGGAATTTCATCATTGCCGTCCCAAGATGCTCGCGCCGGAACAGGGCTGCAGTTGGCTCGACAACGGCGACGGTCTGTTCCCCCTCCTCTTCAAGGAGATGTGTCAAGGTGTTTCCAACGCGACCCGAATAACTCTCTCCAACTTGAGGTTCATAGCGCGCAGCACCAGGCTTAGGTAATTCATCATCGAGTAGCGTTCTAAGCACTCGTTCGGGGTTTTCAACTGGCGTTTGGTCTGCAGGTCGGTAGTTTACGAGCAACTCACCTTCTCCGTGCTGGACAGTCTCACATACGTCTGCGAGTAATGCCTCGTACAACTGGACCGTGTCGGTCGCCGACAGCGGAGTCGGTGTGAGTGACGACAAGACTGCTCTTTCAACCGGGGGGTCCGCCAACACCGCAACAGTGGTCATACCGTAGCCTCAGTTGGGCGAACCCTTGGCATTTTATATTCAAGGCACGAGAGTGGCACGTATGGACTCGTGGAAACTCGGGAGCGCAGTCATTTTGGTTGCACTGGTTGGGTGGATAGCCGCATCGTTTGTCACGCTTGCAACGAACAACGACCTCTTTCTTTCCTCGGAATGGCAGGCCGCCAGTGCTGTCACACTTGGGTTTTTTGTTCTATCACTAGCTATTTATATCGCCCTTGGCAAACCCTGGACCCGCTGGAGTCGGACAGCGTACTGGTAACTGGCAAGCCCCCAGACTGCTGCCGGCAGGAGTATTAGGTGACTGGGTGTACAATAACGGGTATGGACGAGCGAACCGCGGAGTTTCGGAGTCGCGCAGCCGATGCGTATGGGATTGACATCGATATTCATACTTTACCGGAAGGGACACAAACAGCGGAAGATGCAGCGACGTCGGTTGGCTGTCCAGTGACGGACGTTGTTAGCTCGATTGTCTTTTCAACGGATACGCTCGTTGTTGCCGTCGTCCGGGGTGCGGACCGTGTCGATACACGAAAACTGGCGACACTTCGCGGTGTCCACGAAGCCCATATAGCTGACTCTGACGACATCAACGAAGTTCTTGGTTGGCCCATCGGTGGAGTGCCACCGTTTTGTCACGACTCGCCTGTCCCAGTCTACGTCGATAAACAGGTGCTGGACCAGGACACTGTCTGGACTGCAGCAGGTGACCCGACTGCCGTGTTTCCGATTACTCCTGAGAATTTAGTTGAGTATGCCGATGCGACAGTTGTAGACATCACTGAGTAGGTCGCCGTGTCGTTGTGAGGGTTGACCACGATGCAACTGCATCTAGCGGTGCAGCGTTTGCGAATCTGTCCTCTCCATGGATAGTTGCGGCTAGCAGTTCGAGAGTTTCAACCAGCCGCGGTCCCGGGCGGTTGACGTAATTGTGTCCGTCCATCGCGTAAACCCTCTCTTCACTGACCGCCCGCAATGATTCCCAGCCCGGTCGTTCCGTGAGGTCAGTGTGGTTTTCTCGGGTTTGCTCCAGCGCAAAGCCACATGGTGCTGCGATGAGTATCTCCGGGTCAGCGTCTCTGATCGCCTCCCAGTCGTGTGGAATAGACGGGTCACCAGGTGCTGCGAGGGGATAGCGCCCACCTGCCATTGTTATCAACTCCGGAATCCAGTGTCCCGCGACCATCACGGGCGAAAGCCAGTCAAGGATTGCGACGGAGGGGCCGTTTTCGGGGACTGGTGTGTTCCGTTCGACGCGTTCGATACGTGTTTCGAGCGCTGCTCTCGTTTGTTGTGCTTGTTGTTCTTTCCCAAGGTGTTCTCCGAGTTGTTCGAGATCATCAAGGACATCGGTGATTGACTGTGGGTTGCTCGCAACGAGTTCCGCATCAATATCCTCTTCGTCGATTGCCGTTCGAACAATCGATTCATCTACCGCACAGACATCACAGATTCCCTGTGAGATAATGAGGTCTGGGTCAAGCTTACGAAGGAGTTCACGGTCAAGTTCGTAGACTCCACCTTCCGCAACCGCATCCTGTACCTGAGTATCAATTACTTCACTTGTTGCTTCAGCATCAATTCGCGAGCTAATAACTGCTGGCTGCTGGGTTGCTTCGGGCGGGTAATCACATTCGTGGGAGACCCCAACGGGTTCTACATCAAGCGCATAGAGCAGTTCCGTTGCGGATGGTAGCAGAGAGACAACGCGCATAGACGTGATACGGGCTGAGACGGCTTAAGCGCTAGAGGCGTAACCGTCGTCGAATCTTTTCGAAGAAATCGTAGTCTTCTGTTGGGTTATCCGGACCTATCACAAACTCGTTAGCGGTAATAATCGTCCGGTCGTTTTCTCGGGTCACTTCGATGAGTCCATCGCCTTTGAGTTTGGCAAGCGCCGTCTCAAGGGCATCAATATCGACCTCAACAACAGCTCGGAGGTCAAAGACGGTCATTCCGTCACCGTTGCTATCAGCGAGTGCATCAAGTACCGCTACTTCTGTCTCATCTCGGTCACGGTACTCGGGCTTCGCTCGCATCATCATCTTCTACGCTAGCGCGACTCTTATAATTTGCAGCGACCTCCACACCGGCCGACTTGTGCCGTTCACTCCTCAAACATCCCGGTTGTCATGTAGCGTTCACCGGAATCCCAGAATACAGTAACAACCAGTGGTTGTTCACCCGCCTCTTTGAGCGATTGTGCAACTCGCTTTGCAGCCACCAGTGAGCCTCCGGATGACTGCCCGACCAACATCCCTTCTTCATGGGCCAGTCGACGGCACTCGGCTTCTGCCGCCTCGATGCTCACTGTTTCGACGGAATTAAGCAGGGATTGGTCGAGATTCTCGCTGATAAATCCCGGCCCCATCCCCTGAAAGTCATCCGCGCCAGGCTGTTCACCCGAAAGCACCGCATTGGTGTCGGGTTCGACGGCAACAATGTCAATGTCTGGAAACTCCTCCCGCAATCGCCGACCGATTCCACTGATGGTTCCGCCAGTGCCGACGCCTGCAACGAGTGCATCTGGCGTCCGGTCTCCGAGTTGTTCTAGTAACTCGACGGCAGTGGTTTGATAATGTGACTCCGGGTTTGCGGGGTTATCAAACTGCCCAAGCTGTACGTAGCCGTGTTTTTCTTCGAGTTCGTCGGCTCTGTCTTTGGCTTCGCTGATTTCTCCCTCCACCAGTTCGAGTTCAGCGCCATAGGCTTTCATAATCTGTCTTCGCTCGGGTGATTTCGACGCCGGCATCACGATAACGACATCGTAACCTTTGGCTGCACCGACCATCGAGATGCCGATGCCGGTGTTTCCACTCGTTGGCTCGACGATGGTATCTCCCGGCGCAAGCTTGCCAGCTGACTCAGCAGCGACAATCATCGCGTGTGCAGGTCTGTCCTTTGCCGACCCACCGGGATTGAAGGACTCGACTTTCGCTGCGATGGTCGTTCCCGTAGGACTATCGACTTTGACAAGCGGAGAGCCAATCGTCTCCGTAATGTCTTGTTTCATTACCTTACCCTACTCTGTGTGGGCCTAAACCATTCGTGGCTCCGGCAGGCCGTGCCGACGGCGCTGACTCTTGGTGTGTCCTTATTCGTAGGGATATCGGGCGTGCTCGCCACAGTCACACGTCACGACGACGTGCCCATCCTGCAAGCGAACGCGGGCAGTTTTGCCGGGTATCAGATACAGATCACAGCGGTCGCAGGTAAACCGCACGAATTCTCGGGGGAGCGGAAGTCGATTACGTTCTGAAATCCGTCGCGCGCGCCGAACATACTGTCGTGCTCGTTCAGGATTATCAGCACGGACTGCCTCTTGAGCGAGCACAGTTAGCCGGTCGATTCGCTCACGCGCGATACTCATTGTCCGGGATTTGGGTGGTTTACTCCTATAGGTTGCGACATCGAGTGTTGGCACTGGCAGAGTTGCTTCGAGAGAATTTGCGTGGGTGCAGTCCCTGTGGGGATGCACCGTGCGCGGTCAGTGGTACGGCGCTACCGTACCGGACGACCGCGCATGCACGTTGTCGGAACGGGGTTCCGACAGACAGTGCGTGGGACCGGATTTGAACCGGCGGACCCCTACGGGACAGCGCCCTCAACGCTGCGCCGTTGGCCTGGCTTGGCTACCCACGCACGCTGTCTGCATTGCGTGATTCGATTCTGGGTGGTAAAAGCGCTTTCGTTTGGATTGTCCAAACCGGCTGGTTTTGCTGCAATATCTGTGTTACTCATCCACGTGGTCTGGTGGATTTCGAGCAAGTCCGAGCAAAACGACACCAGCCGTTGCGGCTAACGCACCACCGAGTACCATCCCCACCTCTTCGATGTACAGGCCTAGTCCAACCCATCCCGCACCGATAAGAATAAACAAAAATCCAAGTATCCTGATAATTGTTGGAAGCATTGCCTTTGATTTTGGGTCCACTTACCCTAATTGTTCTGTCTCTTCATCTGTCTTTGCACCATCTCTTAGTAAGATTTTGGCTCAAGCTATCAATGACGCCTATGTTCGCAATTGATTTTATGATAGCGTACTTATACTTTGGGCGCATAGTTTCAGTTGTCATGTCATACGCATGCTCAACCTGTGACGCAGAATTCGAATCAGCTGGTGGCGTAACCCAACACGTTGCGCTTCACCACAACACCTGTGCAATGTGCGATGAGTCCTTTGATGATGTCGACTCCCTGCGCGACCACATTCACAGCGCCCACTGACACGGACGCTTCGACGGGCTTTTTACGTCCAATCGAGTGCACATACACATATGGCTGAATTCACCGTAGCTGTCGCCGACCCGGAAGGCGGCGAGACCTATCAGGTAGATGTTTCGGACCAAGATGCAAACCGCTTTATGGGCAAAGAGATTGGCCAAGAAGTCGATGGCAGCGCTGTCGGCCTTGATGGCTACACCCTCTCGCTCACCGGTGGCTCAGATAACGCCGGTCGACCAATGCGACCGGATGTCCGCGGTCCAAACCTCAAACAGGTTCTGCTCGAGGGTGGCGTTGGCTACAAACCAAAACGAGATGGTGAGCGAAAACGCGTCACTGTCCGCGGGCGAGAGATCTCCGACGAAACCCGACAGATTAACGCCAAAGTCTCCGAATACGGTTCTGAATCCGTTGCTGACCTCCTTGGCGACGAAGAGTAATCCAGCGCGATTACGGTCTCTCTGCGTTCTCTAGCTGCTGCAACAGACTTACTTTCGCAATGACTGACCGAATTCCATCCGACCACGAGACAATCACCTCACATCGAGTGTCGCTATCGTCAGTTGGTCGTACAAGCCGCGTTCAGGTTGTTCTCCCTGATGCGCTCGATTGTGACCCATTCGATATCGTGAGCCTTGCACTGTCTGGCCGTAACTACCACAGCCAACTCACACGGGCTGTGTCTGGTGACATCGTCATTATGGGTGCGTTTGCAAACCGTCGCTTGGCTCGAACTGCTGAGGGGGAAAATCAGTTCCAGCAGTGGGTCGCCGACTCAGGTCGTGGTCCCGGCGACTCGTTGGAGCTTGATGTCCTCCGCGACGGATTTGCCTACGGGCTTCGCATTCCCGGTGAGCGGGTTATTTACGAACCACCTGAACCACAGCGGTCATCGTTGAGCGATATTGCACAGTCACTCGAAGAGTCCTGATACTCCAAGATGCACGCTA
>PUNZ01000268.1 GCA_003551945.1 Halovenus sp.
AGCGCGACGTTCTGGGCGATACGCTCGAAGAGTTCCTCTTGGCTCTCACGGGGGTTTCCGTCGGCGTCTTTACGGAGATATCGGGCAGGGAGGATGTTGTTGTAGGCGTTGCTCGTCAGTCGGTCTGCGAGCGTCTCGCCGGTTGTTCGTTTGATCGGTAGCTCCAGTTCGTCGGCCGAGAGATCAGCGCGGCTCACGCGGACCACTCCTGTGGCGTATCGGCGCGCTGGACGGCACTTTCAGTCGGTGTACTCATCAGTTGAACACTCATTTGGGACGGGAATTAGGTACCAATGGCACCCTCATAACAGCTTTGGTTGTATTTTGGCAACTACGGTTTCATTCGACAACGCAGTCGCTGGTGGAAAACTGCGTGGGGACCGGCGCGTCGGCAGCGTCGACGTGCGGTCAGTGTGCCCAGTAGGTGGCGGTCCAGTAAAAGCGTATTCGAAGCGGACTGAAAGTAGAATCAACGGAACTAACCACAGAACACCGAGGGAACGTTTCGGCTGGAGATATTCTTGTTTGTCGACGGGTGAAAGTAGTGTCGCTGATAGATCAGTTACCCATACGTTTATTTTTACCCGACCGTTGTGCTGGGGTATGTCACAGACGCTCCTCGCGCTCGCCCAGGCAGGGCTGCTTGATTCGCAGCTCGGCCAGCTACTGGTCGTCCTCATTGGGATGTTGATTGTGATGGTTGTCGGCCGTGTCGTGCTCAAAATCGCCTGGCGGTTGGTGACGATTGCGGTCGTCGTTGTCGGGGCCGCGCTGCTGTTGTCGACGTTCGGGCTGTTGTAACACCACCGTAGATCGCTCTCGTTTGTTGACTGTTTGTGAAACGAGCGACTGGGCTACGGTTGTACAAACACGGTCGTCGACGCGTCTGTGATTAGTTTCGGACGTTCGGACGCATGTTTCGGACGTTCGGACGCAGCTCGGCAGGCCACGTCGGCGTCTTCTCTCGCTACGTCGGTTGCCACGATTGAATCGTCTCGGTTGCATCCCAGTAGTTCTCGTACTGCGGACACACACGCTGTTCGAGTGTTGCACGGTACTTCCCTTGGCCCTGTGCCCGGAGCGCCACAGGTGGTTTGACACCCATTCTGAGGAGCGCGTCCCGGGCTTGGTAGATGAGATGGGACGCGACATACTGCTGGAAGTTGCCGAACTCCTCAGGGTCGACCGGAATCAGTTCGAGCGTCGCATCGGGCTCGACGTCGAGTTGCCGGTCGCTCTGCTGTGTCCGTTCGTTGTCGTAGCCGTCGTTGTGGAGGACGTCCATCCCTGAGACAGCTGCCAGTTCGAAATCGAGTTCGTCGAACGCCTCACGGTCGAGGTCCGCCTTTTGGGGGACGACTGGTGAGTCGGACTCACCGCTGAACTGTCCGAGGAACTGTTCTAACACCGGCGGATCGAACGTTGTCGGGTCAGGTTGGACGGCAATATCCTTCTTGTAGACGACGACATCACCCGCGTCGGCATCGGCGAACGGTAGGTCGACTGTCGAGTCGTCGTAGTGGCTCCGGATCTGGGCTTCGATATCGCCGAACTGTTCTTCGAACGCTGCTTCGGAAAGCCGAGTTACAGCGATACACGCCGCCAGAAGCCGGTCGGGATTCTCCGTCGGTGGGACCGTATCGTATCCTCGCTCGCGGTAGACGTGCCACTTCGCGTATCGGCGGGCCTGGTTGACATATTCTGCCTCTTCGTTCGTTCGTTTCGCGGCGGAGTCTGGGTAGCCGCTTTGTTGGTGGGCTAGTATTTTTCCGGACTCATTCATCTCAATTAGATGCTCAACATCGTTATTATCTATAACGCTGAGCCCTACACGTTCAGATTCTCCTGTGATAATAGCGTCCATTACTGTCCCCTCCTGCTCTGTGCGTCACCAATCAAGTCATCTCCAGTATCTGCACTCTCGACGAGAATCTCGAAGACCTCGGAGAGTCGTTCGGCGAGCGAGCCATCGGTCTGTTTCATCGTCTGTCTGAACAGCGTTTCGGTGATCTCCAGACCAGCGATAGCGGTACCAAGGCCTGGCACTAAAGATAACCCAGCTTTGAATAGCGTCCAGCCGAACTCCATGGCGAACTTGCCGCCGTCGAAGTCGTTCTCACCGTAAAGCTTCTCGCGCTGCTCGTCGGTCAGTGCAATCTGATCCGCTTTGTCGTCGATACTCGCGTACAGGTCACTGATTTGCTCCTGAATGGCTGTTTTCCCAGCTTGGAGGTCAGAGACCAACTCCTCGTCACCTTCGGCTCGGGCGTCAAGTATCCTTTCGTCTTGTTCTGACAAGTTATCCTGTAACGTGTCCAGATTGGAGAGTTGCTGTCTGATCTCGTTCTCGATGAACTCGATACGGTCCTCGTTTTGTGACTGCTGGAACGAGCCGATACCGCCGCTCTCGTTTTCTTTTTTGAGCATATCCAGCGCCTGTGGGACCATCTCGGCGGGTATCCGCTGGACGTGGACTTCATGCCCAAGTCGCTGAATCCCTAACTCACCGCCTTGCATGACTTGCTGGGCTGTCTCTTCGGCTTCGCGTTCCAGCGCAGGATCTGGGTCGACCTCAAGCTCCACATCCCCCTGCGGCAACATCGACACCGCCCCCTGATTCTGCTGTCTCACATGCGCTAGTTCGTGAGCCAGCACATGCTGGCCCTCCGGACTCGACGGATCGTACTCGCCGGAGTTGAACGCGATATGATTCCCAACGGTGAACGCACGGGCGTTGATCGATTCACACGCCGCAGCTGCGGTGGAACCGGTATGAATCCGTACGTCACCAAACAAGTCGCCCATCCGGACTTCCATCGCGCGCTGGATCAAGCCGTCGAGTGAGCGTCCGGTCGTACGATGAGACATTATCAATCAGTTCTGTGTGTTGGATCGGGGACTCCCGTCTCTGAGACGCGTTCGCACGCATCTTCTTATATAGTCGACTCGTCTAGACAGCACCGATTAGCTCGTTGATTTTTTGCTTCGGATTATCGAATCCACGCTCTTCGAACAGGTCGATCAACTCGTCTTTGTTTTCACCGGTATCTCGGTAGCGATCGATAGCAGTGCGGATTTCTTCGTCTTCCGCCGTCAGCGATTCGAGTTGCGTGATGATCTTTCCGTACTCACCCATACCGTAGTCGTAATCGAGTTCATATCCCGATATTGGGGCATGATGTTTGTGGTACTGATCGTAGATGGTTATCTCAGGGTGGACATACCGACCAATGATTTTCTCCAGTCCTTCACCCAGTATCTTGTACTCTTCTGGAGGTTCAAGCCCAGCCATTATGTAACAATCTCGCAGCTGACACCGGAGGTGGTAATCGAGATACTCTCTGAACCCCTCAAGCGATGGGACGTGATCGAACGTCAACTGGAGTCGGGCATCGGCTTTCCGATCAGGGAACGGGTCATCATTCCACTGCTCTGATGGGGTATTGTCTGTGTAGTCGTACCGAAAGTGGATATCAGAGACTGCCTCGACAGTGGTACCGTCGAGATACACATCTATGAGGAACGCGACCCAGTCATTCGGTCCAACTTCGGATGGAAGTGGTGCGGGAAGATCAGTTGGTAACGGATCTTTTCCGTCGACCTGCTGGTAGGCGTCCTCAAACAACTCGCAGAACCGCTCTTTAGGAAGATCCTGGATCGCCGTTCGAACCCGCTTGATTCCTGGGAGATTCTTTTCCGCGGGGAATGGATTGTACTCGGTCTCTTTATAAACGTGATGACGAGCGTATTCTCTGGCTTGTGCGACGTGTTCGCTTTCATTTGGTGTCCGCTCGGCTGGATTATCGGGGTACCCCTCTTGTGAGTGGCCCTGAATTTCGCCATCAAATCCTACTGCTATGGTATGTTTTACACCCTCGTTATTTGTGACTACAACCCCAATTCCCTCTTCATCTTGATCAATTATTTCAGCGTTCATTTCTATGTATCCTCCGTATCGAAACGAGTCTGGCTTGTCTCTTCATCATCAATTGACATTGTATGGTCCCGTGCACGTTTGATTCGTAAGAACTTCTCACCTGCGTCCCGTGCATCTTTCAACACGGACAGAATTTTAGAAACTCCGGGTATTTTTCCGGCAACTGTTTCTACTGTCCACTGACTTATCAGTTCGTCTCGAAGTGCATCGATTTCGCCGTCAAGATAGTAGCCTTCGAGTTCCTGTACGTTGATCTCGTTCCAGAGCTGATCTGCAAGTTCAACTGCCTCCGACAGTTCAACGTGTGCCCGAATGAGTTGGCTTTTGAGTTCATGAATCTCGGCTTCTTTTTGAACGAGACGTTTCTTCACTTCTCGACCGCCGTCCGCCGAACGTTCAAGTTGGCGTTCGAGCTGTCTGCGCTCTTCGACGGCGTCTTCGAGTTCCGCATCGAGCGTGTCGAACCGTTCTGCAATGGCTTCTTTTTCTTCCAGAACCTCGACAGCCTTCGTGACGAGCGCATACTTCTTTTCTTTTTCACTCTGATCAAGGCGTAGAGAGATACCAGAGTCCGTCTCTGGGTCGACAAGCGTTTCTGGACGGACTCCACTCAACTGCTCATCAAGTTCGTCTATTCGGTCGCCTGAAAGTGCCAGCTCATCCAACTGTTCCGAATGGGTAGGGTCGTCTGCTACGGCATTGCCTGCCAAAATCGCATGCATCTTTTTTGCTCGGTCTTTCTCGACTCGCTGGATCTGCATCTCGCAGCCCATCCGATTGACGACGACCGGACCGTCGGCCATCGCCTGCTGGGCTGCCTCTTTGGCTTCGCACTCGAGGGCAGGGATAGTTGCCTAAACACTACCGTTGGACAGTGCAATCATGCTATCTCCCGTGGAGTGAACTCGTCTTGCCAAGTGTTGATTTCCGCAGTTGAATCATGATAGGGTTCGTACACATCAAAGCCAACATAACGCCGAAGGGCATCAACAAGTCCTGGACCTGTTGTGCGGTACTGTTCGGGTGGAGAAATACCCGCTGTCAGATAGCAATCTCGAATCTGACACGCGAGATGATAGATCAAATACGATTGGAACTCCGCAAGTGATTCTGGTGGAACCGGAGCTAATTCCAGTCGTGCGTCAAACATAGTGTCACGCGGCTCATTGTGGTCGGTTTCGAACTCCTCACCACCTTGTTCGTAGAGTGCGTGGAGTTCTCCTACGGAGTCGATCTCAAATGAATCGTTCCCTTCGACGAGTGATTGTATCGGTGTGTCGACCTCACCGTCGAGAGAGATCGTCTGTCGATAATAGAGGTTCTCACCATCTCTTTGACCAAGTAATTGTGCAAGCGCACTCAGTCCGAGACTTTTTATATCATCTGCACCACCGGAGATATCAAACCCAAGATCAACCGGGGGCTCAATCACCGGTTCACTATCGCTGTAGTGGCTAGCAAACTGCTGATGATAGTCGCCGAACAACTGTTCAAACCTCTCCACAGAGAGCTTGTCGAGAGCCTGTCTGGTGGCCTCTATTCGATCAGGATTCCGGCCAGCCGGGAGCGTATCATACCCTCGCTCACGGTAGACGTAATACCGAGCGTATCGACGGGCTTGACTTACGTGTTCGATTCCTGCAGGTGATCGTTTTGTTGGATCATCTGGGTATCCGTCTTGTTTATGCGCCTTTATTTCACCAGATCTGTCCATCTCAATGAGGTGCTCGACATCGTTGTTATCGAGAACACTGAGACCAATCCGTTCAGATTCGCCGGTAATAATTGCATCCATATTCATTTCCTCCTACTTTCAGCATCACCAACTAAGTCATCGCCAGTTCGCTCGCCAGTAATGCCAGTCATGAGTTCCACAACCTTGTGGATCGAATAGTTGGCGAGCAGTTTTGCCATGTACAACTGGAGTTCGTTTTTATTTTTAATTGACTCAAGCTGCTGTTTGATATGGTATTCAGCTGATTGTTCAGCAAATTCTGTCGCAGCGACCGTCCCACCAACAGCGATACCAGCTTCGGGACCTGCATATGTGGTCGCTGGTGCCCCTGCAATTAGAGCTTTTGTGAGTGCTGCTGCGATATCCGGACCACCACTTTGCTTTGCCTTTTTGATCGCTTCGACTTCCTCATCAGAAAGGCTCTCGAAATCTGCTTCATCCAACTCGTCTTGTTCACCGAATAACTTCGTGGAAACAGTCTCCGAGACTGCACCCACGTAATCTCTCATTCGCTGGACGTGTACTTTTGCCCCAGCAAGCCGCTGAATACCTAACTTGCCGCCCTCCATCACCTGCTGAGCAGTCTCCTCGGCCTCGCGTTCGAGGGCGGGATCGGGGTCGACCTCCAACTCCAGATCTTCCTGCGGCAACATCGACACCGCACCCTGGTTCTGCTGGCGAACGTGCGCCAACTCGTGAGCCAGTACGTGTTGACCCTCTGGACTCGACGGATCGTACTCACCTGAATTAAAGGCAATATGATTGCCGACCGTGAACGCACGAGCATTAATCGACTCGCACGCCGCAGCCGCGGTAGAGCCGGTATGAACCCGCACGTCACCGAACGAATCGCCCATCTGATCTTCCATCGCGCGTTGGATGGACCCATCCAGCGAACGACCTCTCGACGAGATCACCTCTCGAACCGGCTCGGGAACACCCGTCTCACCAGCTGGTGACGTGTCGACCGCAGCTTTCTCACTCCGTTGGACTGATCGACGATTTTGCCGTTCGATGTTCGTCGGCACCTCTGGTGGGCGGTCGGCCTGCCGCTGGCGAAACGCCTCCATGCCCTTTGGGCTGCCCATGATCTCGGCGGGCATCCCCTCGGCGATCCAGTCGTGCATGTCGCGCCCGTACACCCGTTCGTGATCTTCGAGCCGCTGAAGTGTCGACTCGTCGGGAATCTCCATCCCGAAATGCTCCTCTGCGCGCTCGATAGAGGGCCACACCCGACCCATCAGCGACGGATCCGGCGTCGACTCCTCGTACGAACTCGACCGCTGGGCCGTCTGGGTCGACCGAGTTGCCTTGTCGGCTTGGTCGTTCGACTGCTGTGCTGACCGAAATCCCATAGTAGCGTCTTAGCGACACTGCTGTCGGTATCGTATAAAAAGACTCGGCGAGGATCGCTACTCAGTTGGTGGTCGACTCGACGGCCCCGGTGTCGCTATGCTCGGCAGCCGCCGTCAGGAAGTTGTGAATCAGGTCGTGACCCACAGCCGTTAGCACGCTTTCGGGATGGAACTGGACGCATTCGAGTGGATGCTCGCGGTGCCGCACGCCCATCACAAGCTCGGTGCCCTTGTGGTCGGTCGTCGACGAAATCTCGAAACAGTCCGGCACCTCAGTCGCAATCAGCGAGTGATACCGGCCGGCCTGGAACCCCTGGTCGAGACCCTCGTAGACGCCTTGGCCGTCGTGGTCGACCGGGTAGG
>PUNZ01000160.1 GCA_003551945.1 Halovenus sp.
CAGAAAGCGATTAGCTTGGTCTCTCCAACCAGTCGATAAAGCTCCCTTCGATGAGCGTCTCTTCCTGATTATCAATATACTGTGACTGCATCGCCCAGATTGCCTCTCCGAGTGGCGAGCCATCCGCAATCTCTGCTTTCACGTAATCAACCTTCCAGCTTGCCGGTGTTGTCTTTCTGTCGAGTCGCTCTCTGAGTGGGCGGATATACCGACGGGCTTCTTGTGTTGTACATCCTCGCAACTCAAGGCCGCCACGGGCAAACTCAAACAGCTCGTGGCCAATGACTTCAATATCTTGTGTTTCCGTTCCATCGGCTGTTATCCACTCAATATCCGCATCTAACCCATCTTCGACTGCGCGATAAAAGTTGGCTTTGGCATCCTCCCACGGAAGGGTTTGGAGTGGATGCTCACGTCGTGGGAGACTTTCCATCAACCCGGCAAAGACGGCTTCGAACGCAACGCAATCGAGGATTGTCGGCTGTCCTGGTAGCGGCCGGAACTCAATTCGTGCGTTGGCCGAAGACTGAGATGGGCCATCGAAGACGGGTCGAATCCACCGCCAGTAACTCCCGTGTTTGTGTCGGAAATGGGCGAATGTATCATCGAACCGATTGCCAACTGGAACATCCATCGGAACGATACAGGTGTCGTCGGCAATGTCATCGATAGCGTCCTCAACGGTTTCAAAATCCGGTGGGAAACAGACTTTCGGTGGCTCATCCGCTTCTTCCGGTGGATTCAGCACCGACTCGAAAACGTGAATCCGATTTTCGACGTGAGACTCTGCAACGATCTGTGAATCAGGAACATCGTCGTAGAGGTCAGGTGGGAAAAATGGGGAGTTCGCACCGAGTGCAAGCAGTGGTGCGGCAATTCGGAGCGCATAGCTGAAATATATCGGAAGGTCTGGTGCATGTGGAACCTGATAGTGTGGTTGAATCGACGTAATCAGGCTTTCGGGCATCACGGTCTCGGATTCTAACGTGACATTTGGGGTGTCAATCCGTCTTGCCGATGGATACTCCGTATTTGCCATTGCGTGATAGCGAACCGCATCGCTCATGTTCGGTGCAATGACGACCCCGTCTTGTTCGACGCTTTCCAAGAGATAGGTTGTTGCGGTCTCGCCAACTGGTGGGACGGTCCATATCCCATCGGCGACAAGCTGAATGTTTTCCGCTGCTGTCTTTTCCTGTGCGGGTGCGAGGTGTGCCTGTAACTCTTTTTCCTGTGCTTCGAGGCCGTATGTTGTCAGCGGCTGAGGTGCCGTCTGCATCTCTGCGTTGTGTAAACCGAGTTCCTTCTCAAACCCAATCAGATTCAACAAGGGTCGTGGCATTCGTTTAAGCGAATCAGTTCTCGAATCGGCCGCATACAGCTCAAGTTCGAGTCCAACCAGGGCCTGTGAATTGTCGAACGTTCCGCTCTTGACTGCTTCTTTCAGCTCTTCAGCCTCTCGCTGTGCTTGCTGTTGGAACGCTTCAGCATCCACCTCAAAGGTCTGTTTGACAGCCGCCGCCAGTTCTGAACCCGACATATCAACTGGGTTTTTCGGCCAGCCCTTTTAATTCGGTGCTTGCGAAGGAAGGACGATTGCCGGTACGGGTAGGTCTGCGAGTAGTTCGATAACGGTCGAACCTGGTGGCGTTCCAGCACGTTCTGGGTCGCCGCTCGTCGTCGCGAGTATGATTTCGTCGATATCGTGCTCAGCAACCGCGTTGATGATTGCGTCTGCAGGTTCTCCGCTTTTGTTAAGGGACTCGACTGTTGGTTCCAGGAGACGAACCCGCGCCACATTCGCTGCATCTCCCGTGTCTCGTGGGTCCCTATCCGGCTCTTCGACTGTGAGAATGTAAACCGTATCGTTGGCACTGACTCGGCCGTCAAGGTAGTCACATGCTGCGGCAGTCGTGTGGACAGATGCTGTTGCGACGAGAACCTTCATCACCGGTCGGTTCGTCCCGGAGCACCTATCGGTTTTCATCTCTTGCGCTCGACTATGGCAGCAGGTGGAACCTACACACTCCTCGTCCATCTCGGAGCCGATGTGTCGATAGACGTTGGTGCGCTCGGAACCAACTCGTTTGAGAGTGGGTGGTATGCGTACGTTGGCAGTGCGCTCGGTCCCGGTGGGTTCAGCCGTATCGACCGGCATCGCGAACTTGCGGCTGGTGAACGCGATGTCCGCCACTGGCATATCGACTATCTGCTTGGGCACCCCGAGACGACGCTGGAATCAATCGTCCGCACGGCTGAGTGTGACGGTGAGTGTGCGATTGCTCAGCAACTCACCGAAATGTGTGAACGCAGTGCAATTGTGGATGGTACGTCAATTGCGCAGTTTGGCTGTACCGACTGCTCTTGTGACTCGCATCTCTTTTTTGCAAGCGATGGTGAGTCGTTACATGAGTCAGTAGAGGCCGCGCATCAGCGCCTTCGGTAGGTATTGGTCTCTCACTGAGCCGAGACGGTCTCGTGTTCCCGACACTCCCGGTCGAGACAGTGTTCACCTGTGGCTGTTTCAAATCGTGGGAGTCCACAGTCACAGTCCTCGTTCGCAATTCCGGCTGGAAACGAAAAGCCAGTCTCACAGTCTGGGTAGGCTTCACAGCCGAGAATCAGTCCTCCCCGACGAAGGACACGCAGAGCGCTTCCACACTCCGGACAGTCCCATTTGCGGTCGAATGCTTGTTTGACTCGCTCGTCAAGCGACTCACACTCGCGGTCGAGACAGACAACAAAGGAGACTCCGCGTTCGACACGCATTCGTGGTAATCCACAGTCACAATTCTCATCGAGCACCGTTGCACCTGTTGGGAGTCGATATCGCGATTCACAATCTGGACAGCTGATGGCTCCAGAGGACCGTGTTAATCTGCCTCCACAGGCCGGGCAGTCACCAACGGGGATGCCCGCATCGCTTGTTGGATACTGGGCATGTGCGTAAGTCTCGTGAACGACGACTTCGAGTTTTTGTGAGCCATCCCGGGCCTCAATTCGGTCCGGCGTAACGGTGGTCATTTCTGGACGGGTTAGCCACGCAACAGGTTGGTAGCCATCTGCGTCATGGACGAGCACTGTTTGGTCGGGCTTGACAAGGACGAGTACGTCGCCGTGCTGTGTCTGTTCCCGTGTTCCTTCAAAAACCGTTGTACAGCGACCAGCGATGAGGTGTGCCGTGTTTGACATAGCCCTGACTGGTCGTGTAATCGGATATAAACCATTGGCATCATGACACTGGGAAAACGCGTATTCATCTGGCTCGAACTGCCTCGGCTTATTTGCCTGAGCGACACGTTTGTGATGAAAGAAATTAGGGGTTTATGCTTTATCGCCCTAATTCTATCGCATGAATGACTGAAACATTATATCGGTCTATCGCTGAACAGAGCAACGACGGTATTTTCGTTGCTCGGGCTGACGAAATCGTTTATATTAACGAGCAATTACAGGAGTGGACAGGATATTCAGAGGCGGACCTCCTCGGAGCGCCGAAATCAACACTCTTCGTGTCTGGTGACCAAGACCGCGTCGAAACATATCACAGGCAACGACTCGAAGGAGAGTCAGCACCAGCGCAGTATCGGGCGTCACTCGAAACTAGCTCTGGTGGTTCTCTTCTCGTCGAAGTTTCTGTCAGCCGGATAACGTACGAGGAAGAGCCTGCAGTCGTCGTCTTTTGTCGTGATTTCACGGAGCAAAAACAGCGTGAGCAGGAGGTCAACCGCCTCAACCACCGGTTTGAGACGGTCCTGGAAACGATGTCCGCGGCGGTCTTTCTGAAAGACACCGACGGCCGGTATCTGCTGATGAACCGAGTAAGTCGGGAGCTGTTAGACGTGGACGAAGAAGAGATTCCCGGGCTGACGGACGACGACCTCTTTCCTCCAGACGTCGCTGAGAAGGCCCGGTCAGAGGATAGGCAAGTTATCGAGAGCGGAAAAACAAAAGAGATAGAAGAGATAGTCCCCACAGCGGAGGGGGAAACGGTTCGAATCACTCGTAAATCACCGGTTTACGACGATGGGGAGATTACGGCCATCTGTGGTGTTTCGACCGATATCACCGAACAGCGAGAGCGCGAAGAGGAGTTGAAGCAACTGAAAGAGCGGTTCGACCTCGCCGTCGAGGGTGCTAACTTGGGCGTCTGGGACTGGGATATGACCACCGACGAAGTGGAGTTCAACGAACAATGGGCAGAAATGCTTGGTCACTCGCTTGAGGAGACCGACTCCCACCTGGAGGAGTGGGAAAAACGCGTCCATCCCGACGACATCGAGGCCGTCGAGGAGGCGCTGAACGACCACATCGGTGGTGAGGCAGAGTACTACGACACGGAACACCGAATGCGGACTGCTGACGGCGGCTGGAAATGGGTCCGCGACGTTGGAAAAGTTGCAGAGCGCGACGAAGAAGGTAATCCCGTTCGAGCCGTCGGCATTCGCCGCGATATCGACGACCGGAAAACATCCGAGCGACAGCTAGCAGAGCAGCGGGAGATGTTTACCCAGGGCCCCGCCGTCGTCTTCAAGTGGCGGGAAGCGGAGGGCTGGCCGGTCGAACACGTCTCCGAGAACGTCGAAGCGGTACTGGGTTACAGCCCGACGGAGCTACAGTCGGGGATAGTGGCCTACGCCGACATCATTCACGAGGAGGACCGCGAGCGCGTGTTCCAAGAGGTCGACGAAAACAGCACTGAGGAAACCGAACAGTTCAGTCACGAACCCTACCGGGTCGTTACCGCCGATGGAACCATCCGATGGGTACTCGATTACACGAGGAACATCTGGCAAGACGGCGAGATTACCCATCGTCTAGGCTATCTCGTGGACATTACCGAGCAGCGACAGAGCGAGAGATACCTCCAGAAAGCTCAGGAAGTCGCCGATATCGGCTGGTGGCGAAAGGAAATTCACTCGGACCAGATTTACTGGTCCGAACCGATATACGAGATGTGGGGAGCGGACGGCGAAATCGGCTATCTCGACCACAAAACGTTCCTTGAGTTTATCCATCCTGAGGACGAAGAACGGGTCGATCAGGCGTGGCAGGCCGCACTCGATGGGGGCCCCTATGACGTCGAACACCGGATCATCACCGGTGACGGAGAGGTCAGGTGGATGCGACAGGTCGCTGAATTCACGCGGGATGGTGCAGGCGAACCGATTGAAGCTGTTGGCCTCGTGCAGGATATCACCGACCGCAAGGAGCGCGAGCAGGAACTCCTCCGGACACGGAACCTAATCGAGCGGACCCAGGAGAACGCGTCGATTGGCTGGTGGGAGGTTGATTTGGAAAGAGACCGACTCATCTGGAGTGATGAAGTCTATCGCATCCACGACCTGCCCACAGATGCTGACGTCGCATTGGAAGATGGTATCGAATTCTACCACCCGGACGATAGAGAAACAATCAGGACCGCAGTAGAGCAAGCCATCACGAACGGTGAACGGTACGACTTGGAGCTGCGAATTGTCACAGCAGAGGACAGAGTCCGATGGGTCAGAACTGTTGCTGAGCCGCAGTACAGCGATGCTGATGAGCTCACCGGAATTCTGGGTATCTTCCAGGATATTACCGACCGCAAAGAGCGCGAAAAGAGACTCGAAGAGACCAAGCAACGACTGTCACTTGCACTGGAGGCAACGGAAACGGGCGTCTGGGAGTGGAATTTGGAAACCGACGAACTCATCTGGACCGATTCGATGGAACAGCTGTTTGGAATCGAACCCGGTACGTTCGAGGGAACCTACGCTGCATTCGCTGAGTATGTCCACCCGGAAGATTTGCCTGCAGTGGAGGAGGAAATTGAACAGTCAGTTGCCACAGGTGACCCCTTCCAGATGGCGTATCGAATCCAGGGTGAGGACGGCACACAGCGATGGGGGGAAGCGCGCGCCGAACTCACCGAAGCGGAAGATGGTTCTCGTCAAATGATCGGCATCGTCACCGATATCACTCAACGTAAGAAGACTGAAAAGGAACTCGAAGCACGACAGGAAGAACTGAGACAGATCATCGACCTCGTGCCGGATCTGGTTTTCGCAAAAAACCGCGAGGGCGAGTATCTGCTGGCCAACGAGGCGACCGCCGAGGCATACGGGCTAACACCGAAAGAGGTTGAAGGAAGGAAGGAACCGGATATCATACCGGACATGGATGAGTCGGACGACTTCCGCGCAGACGACGTAGAGGTAATCGAATCGGGCCAACCAAAGATGATTCCCGAGGAGGAACTGACCACTGCCGACGGCGAGACGCGCATTTTTCAGACGACGAAGATTCCGTATCAGGTCCCGGGGAGCGGCTCGGATGCGGTACTCGGCTATGCCCGCGACGTGACCGAACTCAAAGAGTACGAGCAGTTGCTCGAAACACAGCGGGATAATCTCGACATACTCAACAAGATTGTTCGTCACGACGTTCGAAACAAACTACAACTGGTCAAACTGTATTCGGAGAATCTCGATTCGTACGTGGAGGAGAACGGCAAAGAGTACCTCGAACACGTTCGTGCTGCGACAGAGGACGCCATCGACATTACAGAGGCTGCGAAAGACGTTACAGAGGTTATGATGCGGGTTGAGACAGCGTTAGACGCCGTCGACCTCCGTGCTCCACTCGTCAACGAGGTTCAGAAGGCGGTAACGAACTTTGAAGACGCAGATATCAGGCTCGAGGGCTCGATTCCAGCAGTCCATGTTCGGGCCGATAAGATGCTCGAATCGGTGTTCCGGAACCTGATTCAAAATGCGATCCGACACAACGACAAGCCCATCCCCGAAGTAGTCGTGTCCGTCGAGGAAAACGACGAGGACGTGGAGATTCGCTTTGCTGATAACGGTCCCGGAATTCCTGACGCACAAAAACGGGAGATATTCGAAGAGGGGGCGAAGGGGCTGAAAAGTGACGGTACTGGCCTAGGACTCTATCTCGTGCAGACGCTCGTCGACCGATACGGCGGCGATATCCACGTCGAAGACAACGAGCCAGAAGGGACGGAATTCGTCCTTACACTTCCGAAAGAGACCACTGGTAATTCAGGGAGCTGGCTTTAAGCCTCGTAGCTGAAGCATTCAATCTGTTTCTGGCATTCACGATACAAGACTCCAAGACTCACGGTTGATACATGGAAAGCAACTTCTTTAATCAGTCCTGAAGAACGCTACGCGAGAATGGGTTACCGAGAGCTAGCCGAATAAATATTCACTCTCGGAACTCGTCGAGAACGCTGTCGTGCATTCGGACCAGGAGACGCCAACCGTAGAGGTTCGAGTATGTGACAACGTTGATGCTCCGGCGATCACAGTTTCCGACGACGGGCCAGGAATCTCCGAGATGGACCAACAAATACTGCTTGAGGGTAAGGAAACTGATCAACTCTATCACGGGAGCGGACTTGGTCTCTGGCTCGTGTACCTAATCGTCGAGGAGAGCGGTGGAAACGTTACTATTAGTGAAAACGAACCCTGCGGGAGCATCGTTACACTTCAGCTGTTTGACCGGTAACGCCGGAAATCGAGTGTTTACCGCCACTCTCTCCGTAATACGGTGTGGCAGGCACAGAGTTGTTCCCTTTCTGGTGATTGAATCATGAACTCTCTCCTGTGAGATGCACGCGTGGATTCGAGCAACTAGTCGCTATCTTCTGTTGTCTGGACCAAGACAACAACATCGCCGTGTTGTGTCTGTTCCCGCGTCCCCTCAAAACGTGTTGTACACCGACCAGCGATGAGGTGTGCCGTGTTTGACATCGCCCCGATTGATTCCGTTGTCGATTATAAAGCTCAGGAACAGAGAGGTGATACCACGTTCACACACTGTTACAGCCCATATCCAGTGGAGTGATCGGACTCGTCCCGACTGCTGTCATCTTCTTTGTTTTGCTGTTCCGGAACCATCAGCCCGTTCTCCCCATGTATCAGTGGGTGGTCTGTTGGTTCTGGCTCCTCACTGTTCGTTTCTGCGCCGTCACTATTGTCTCAATGCCCGGCCAACCCCACCGCAGCAGCAATGCCCAGAAACGGTCCGTGCCGTCGCTGTGCTACTCCGTATTCGTGGATTCTCTGCTCGTATCTTGTTCAAACATCCGATAGCTCATCCTCGTAAAGAGTGACCTCTGTCTCGTATTTCTTCACGTACTGTGGACTGTTCTGGCGTAATCTGCTGGCGTGTCTTTTGCAATGTGTCAGTAGAGCGGCGTTGCTTCGGATCGGTACTGTTCGAAGAGCTGTTCTCCCCAGGCGATTGCGTCAGGATTGGCGGTGTCAATCCACGCGAGCGGTGCCCCCATCGATTCGCTGTGGACGCCGATTCCAATACGGTCCTCGAAAACCACCATGGCAATAGGGAGATCGTTGTGGACAGCGGCCGACACGTGTTCCTGTTCGAGTGCGGCTGTCGCCAGATTCGGATATTCTTCCAACACGAGTTCGATTACTTTCGGGTCGTAGATGATGTCCGACTCTAGACCCGCTTCGATTCGTTCGTGAGCGATATCGATGTACATCGGCTCGAGGAAGCTCTTGTTGAACCCCTTGATTCGTGATGTCTTCTGGAATAGCTCGATAAACCGGCTCATCGGGCGGAACGGGTCATCGTAGGTGGCTTCGGTAACCGTCGCATCTGCAAACAACTGGTACTCAAATTCAATATCGTCGGGGAGTTCGTTCAACAGTGATTTGAGCGACGTTGCTCTCACCACCTCTTTGTGGTATGTCTGGACAGCCTCGCCGATGATTGAACCGTATCTCGTGAGTTCGTATCCATTGTCTGTTTCCTGGATGAGTTCTTGATCGAGAAACGACGTAATAATTCGGTGGGCTGTGGGCCGTGACACGTCGAGCTGTTCAGCAAGCTCTCGCTTGTCGAGGTGTTGATCTTCGAACGCCTCGAAGGTTGAGCGCCGACGAATGAACTCGAGTATTGCCTTGGTGTCGCTATCTTCAGGCACTTTTTTTGACTACCGGTGATGTTGACTATATAGTTTTGGGATTTGTGCACGCCGTGAACAGTGTCCACGGTGTGAACAACATACGCCAGATGACATGATATAGTTGCGAGTTGTACCTGTTTTAATGTCTTCACGGCAACAAATGCATACTCCCGAAGATTTCGGGCGTAAGCTGCAAGCAATTTTTTTCTCAGTGTTGATGGTTACCTCGATGATAGCTGCCGGTGGTGTTGGGACGGGTGGGGCTGCTGCGACACCACAGGCCACAGATTCCAGTACCAACGCAATCGGAGTGTCGTCGTGTGGCGTCACACTCAATCAGACTGGTGCCACCTATCAGCTCACACAGGACCTGACCATATCCTCGGGGACGTGTCTGACGATTAGTAACAACAGCATAACATTCGACGGAATGGGCTATACGATAACGAAAGACGGTGCCGATGAGACTCCCCGATACGGCATTTCGACGGGCACGCTTCCGTTGGAAGATGTCGTCGTTAAAAACGTCACTATTGAAGGATTCGGCGGTTCTGACAGCGCAGGAATCCACTTCCGTTCAGTTGACAACGGCGAAATAGCGAACGTTCACACGGCGGATAACTACCACGGGATCCATCTCGACTCGATGGACGGAACCACTGGTTCATCGAACATCACCATCGATCAGGTGACAGTGACGAACAACGCCGAGGTTGGGATCTTACTGGGTAACCCATCCGAAGAGGTCGTTGCGAATGACAATACGATCCAAGACAGTGTCATTACAAATAACGGCGCACATGGGATTCACTTGGTTGGTGTCAACCCGGCCAGTGAGCCGCGCTACGGCTCTTCCGACAACCGCATTATCGGTAACACAATCTCAGGAAACGGCGACGGGAATCACTACGGGATTCGTGTTTTCGGCGGGGAGAATAACGAGGTTCGAGGCAACACCATCAGCGAGAACGCCCGCGGTGGCATTACCCTCCTAAACGACGCATACAACACGACGATAGCAGGAAATACGATTCAGGATCACAATAAAACCCAATTTAGTAGCGATTACGGGATTTACATCGGATATGCTGCTGAAACGATAGTCGAAGACAACGAGATACGTGAGAATCAGGTCGGTATCGATGTTGGTGACCTGACACAGGCTACGAACTCAGTCGTCTCCGGAAATGAGATAATCGGCGGTGCATCCTATGGGGTCTGGGTACGAGATTCCGCGACTGACACCACGATTACGGATAATACCCTCCGGGAGTTTTCGAATTTGGAGGGAATCTATGTGAACAGTGCCTCAGACACCACGGTAACCGGCAACACTATCGTGGAGAGCACTCGCGGGATGCATCTCGAAGATGTATCTGAAATACTGGTGAGTGATAACGTCGTCCACGTTACTGAGCATGCGGTCAGACTCCAGGCACTATCGAACGTCTCGGTGACGAACCTCGATATTGGACAATCGACGGCCGCCAACACCACGATTTCGCTGACAACAGGCGAGATGGCATCTAACGACAATGTTTGGGTGTATGCGACCGACCTCCCGCCAGAGAACAGGGCAAATACGAGCGTCGGACGGTACTTCGACGTGCGCGGCACGCCGCCGCTGTCAGTCGAGGTTAGCTACACCGAAGACGATGTCGCCGGCCTCGACGAAGATCTCATCTCGCTCCAGCAGTACGACGGCACGGCCTGGGTCGGCGTCGATGGATCGAGTGTCGACACCGATCGAAACGTCGTGACAGCAGACCTCACCGTGTTCAATAGCAGCACACCGCCCTCGACGTTTGGCCTCTTCGCCGATCCGCTCGTGACTGGCCTGTCCGTCGAAGGGCCATCGATCAACAGAACCGAGATTGCAGTCGGTGAGAGCGTACTTGTCGATGCAACAGTTGTCAACAACGGGAGCATCGAGGGAGATCTCACAGTCGAACTCGAAATTGACGATACCGCCGTCGTTAGCCAGATCGTGACGGTTCCTGCAGGCGGGGAGGAGACGGTGGAGTTTGTCTACGCGTTCGCGGAAACGGGCGTCTACACCGTGAGTATTAATGGTGTCTTCGCTGGAACGGTCACCGTTGGCGAGGACGCGATCGAGGTCGTATACAGCGACCTGTCGGTTTCGGCCACGGAGATTTACACGGGATCAAGTGTCAACATCTCCGCGACTATTGAGAACACCGGCAGTTCCGACGGCGACTACACTGCCCCGCTGGTCATCGACGGTGATCTCGTCGACACGAGGGAAGGGACCCTTTCCGTGGGCGAAACACGGACAGTGACGTTCTTCTATCAATTTGATTCTGGCGGCGACCACGACGTCACGATCGGCGATTTAGCTACTGAGACAGTGTCGGTCACGCCCGCGTGGGCACAGTTTGGCTTCGGTGACAACAACGTCGGCGCTGGTCCGGACCTCACTGGCCCAGTCGTTTCTGTCGATAAGAAGTGGAGCTACACTGCGAGCAGTCAGTCGTGGGGCCACGTTCGATCTTCGCCGGCGATCGTCGATGGCGTCGTCTATGTCGGGAGCTGGCCACCGATGATCCACGCTGTTGACGCGGAGAGCGGCGAGGAACTCTGGACCGTCGACACAGACACTTCGATTGTTACTGCACCCGCAGTCGCGGACGGCATCGTCTACGCAACGAGCAGCGGAGGGACGGTCTACGCGATCGATGCTGACGGAGGTACCCTGTGGAGTGAGCCAATCAGTGACGGTGATCCACTAACCTCGCCGCGGGTCGTCGATGGAGCGCTGTACGTCGGCAGCGAGGACGGGAACCTCTACGCGCTGGATCCAGCGGACGGATCGGAAGTGTGGAGCTTCGACACGGAACGAAAGGTCGAAACGACACCAGCGGTCTCGAATGGAGTAGTCTACGTCGCAACGAGCCCAAAATCGGGGCAATCGTCAGACGAGAAAGTATATGCAATCGATGCTGACGAAGGTACTCCCCTGTGGAGTGCTGACGAACCGCTACTGGTGAACACGGCGATAACCGTTGTCGACGGTATCGTCTACGTCGCGGACTTCAGCGGGACGGTTCACGCCTACGATTCGGCGGACGGCACCCGGCTGTGGGATGTAGCAGTGAGTTCCAGCCAAATCAACGGCGCACCAACCATCGCAGATGACGTCGTCTACGTCGGGAGTGATGACAACCACGTCTACGCGCTCAACGCGACCACTGGAGAGGATGTCTGGCAATTCGAAACCGGGAGCGACGTGCGATCGTCACCAGCAGTTGCGAACGGCGTCCTCTACGTTGGAAGCTTCGACAACAACGTTTACGCGATAAACGCAAAGACTGGCGGGGAGATCTGGCAGTTCGCGACCGGGGGTAGTGTCTGGTCCTCACCCGCTGTGCTGGATGGCGTCGTCTACGTCGGCAGCGACGACGGACGGCTCTATGCACTTCAGGAAACCTCGGACCCGATAGTCGATGGCGGCATCACGATCGATATCGACTCGACCAACGAGCCTGTGACTGCGGGTGAGTCACTCGTCGTGGCGGCCACGCTCACCAACACGGGCGGAGCGGAGACCACGGAGACCGTCGAACTCAGAGACGGGGCAACGGTGCTCGACGAAGTAGACGTGACCCTCGACGCCAGCGAGAGCAAATCGATCGAATTTACGTGGGAGACCACCACAGACGATTCCGGCGTCTTCAATCTCACTGTCGCTTCGTCATTCGATTCGGACACGGTGACTGTAACGATCGATGCACCGACGAGCGATCCCTTCTTTGCGGTGACGATTGACGGCACCAACGAACCGATTACCGCGGGAGAAACACTTGAAGTGTTTGTCACGGTCGCCAACACGGGCGACGAGGAGGGTACAAAAACAGTGGAGTTGGTGAATTTCGACGGAACGGTTGTCGATTCGACCTCACTCACGTTGGCAGGAGGTGCAACCGAGGCGATCACGCTCCAGTGGACTGACGCACCCGAAGGAACCGGCGACGTGACCGTTCGAACCGAGGACGACGAAGCGACCCGAACGGTCGCGATCGGTACTGACACTGCCGTCGAGGTGGTCACCTGCCGGGTCATCGATACCGCCGGCAACTACGCGCTATCCAGCGATCTCAGCGGCGAGGATACCTGTATCATAATTACCGCGAGCGACGTGTTCTTCGACGGTGGCGGGCACACCATCACGGCCTCGAATGCGACCGGAAACGATTGGGGTATCCACGTCACCGGTGGCGATGGTCGGATCGAGAACGTCACCGTCTCGAACGTCGATCTAGAGGGTTGGGACAACGGTGTGCGGTTCCAAAACGTCGATAGCAGCGAGCTATCGAACACACTCGTGGAGAACGGCTCCACCGGTGTCCTTCTGCTCAACTCGAATGACAACGAGCTCGCGGACCTCACGATCCAGGACAACGACCGACGGGGGCTCTCAATAGAGTTCAGCAACGACAACGTCATTACCGGCGTTCAGGCAACTGGAAACGAGGCGGACACGACGTTCAGTGGCCGGGGATCGCTGTATCTCTTCGATTCATCGAACAACAAATTCGAGGACATCTCCGTCACCGACGGCCTCTCGGGTGTTCGAATATCCTTCAGCAGCGGCAACGAGTTCGTCGGGCTCACCACCGAGCGCCACGCGAACTACGCCCTCGAAGTACAGAGCAACAGTAACACGTTCACCGACGTCGTCGCGACCGATAACGGCTGGCACGGGATTCAGATCCAGACGGCGAGCTTCAACACGTTTGAGAACGTTTCGGTGACCGGTACCGGCGGGAGTGCAGTTCGGCTCACCGACATCGGTGGCTCGGGAGGACCACCGCAGAACAACGTCTTCGAGAACGTCAGCGTAACCGACAACGACGGCTCGGCGATCTCGCTCACCGGTTCGAACGATAACGCGTTCCGCGACGTGACGGCCGCATCGAACACCGGAACGGCGGTGACCTTCGTGAGCAGATCCGAGGGGAACCTCGTCGAGTACGGCGAGATCGACCACGGAAGCAACACTGCTGTCAACTTCGGTCCCGACAGCGTCGGAAACACGGTCCGGGAGGTAGCGCTTCGTGGAACTGGAACGCCGTTTATTGCACAGGACGGCGACCCCAACAACGTCTTCGACCGCGTCGACGTCGATGGAACGGTCGTGTCGCTGTCGGCTCGCGGGGTCGGGAGTTCCCAAGCATCGCCGGAAACGCTTCCCGCGGACGCGGCTTCGCTGGACTCCTACCTCGGACTCAACCCGCACGCTTCCGGAGTGACCCACGTCGAGTACCTTCGGTTCCACTATGATGCGTCGGACGTGGAGTCGCTCAACGAGTCCGAACTCTCCGTCTGGCGGTTCGTGGATGGTGAGTGGGAAGCGCCCGCGGACGCATCCTACGCCACCGGCGTCCACACCGACGAGCAGTATGTCTTCGCGAATGACATCGACGAGACCCACCTACCGGCGACGTTTGGCGCGCTTGTCGCGACGACCCCACCGCCCACAGATGAAGATGGTGACGAGACTGACGATGGTGGTACCGGTGTCGGCGGAGGCGCTCCACCGGCTCCCCCCGAACCGGAGCCAGAGCCAGACGCTCCGTTCCTCGCAGTGAGCATCGTCGAGACCACGTCACCGGTGACGGTGGGTGAAACACTCGACGTGACCGCCATAGTCGAGAACACCGGCGAGGAAAACGGCAGCGGAACGATCGAACTGCTCGCGGACGGGGCGGTCGTGGATTCGACGTCAGTCTCGCTCTCGAGTGGCGACGAGGTGGCGATTGTTCTCTCGTGGGTGACCACCGCTGACGACGTGGCCGAAACGATCCAGATCGAGGTGCGTAGCGACGACGACACGGCGACCGCCGTCGTCACCGTGAACGCGGTGGACGAGGACGCCGAGGTCGTCCTGTATAACGCCCGTGCACAAAGCGATACCGTGAGCGTCGGCGAGACGCTGACCGTCTTCGGCGACTTCTACAACCTCGGTACGACGACCGGAGAGCGGACCGTGACGCTGTTCGTCGATGGCGTAGAAGTTGACGACGCGACGGTGACCGTCTCGCCGGGTCTGGCTCGTGGCGCTGCACAGCTCGCGTGGACCCCGAGTGCGGATGACGTTCCAGACGGGGAGCTGTCGACGGAGGCCACCCTCTCGCTCGACGGCCTGCTGGTCGGCACCGTGACCGTCGAGAACCCGTACTCCGATATTCGGGTGATCTCCGCATCCGCCTCCACAGCGGAACTCGTACACGGTGAGCACATGTACGTCATCGGGAGCATCTACCAGGCGGGTACCATCGAGGGAACTGAGGAGATCGAACTCACCGCCACGAACACCGAAACGAACGAGACGTTGGTCGTCGGCAGTCAGGAAGTGACGCTCCAGTCTGGGTTCTATCATCTGGGCGCAATTAACATCACGTACGCACCTGACGAGCCCGGCACATACGACCTCGAGTTGGGTGACAGAAACGCCGGAACCGTCGAAGTCGAACCCGCCGAATCCGACATTCAGGTGATTGCGGCCTCCCCTTCGGCGATCGAACTGATCGAGGGTGAACAGGCGTACGTCGTCGGGAGGATCTATCAGGCGGGCAACATTGAGGGAACTGAGGAAATCGAACTCACCGCGACGAATACCGAAACCAACGAGACGGCAGTCATCGGTAGTCAAGATGTCACGCTTCGACCCGGCGTCTACCACCTCGGCGCACTCAACATCACCTACGTACTCGAGGAAGCAGGCACCTACGAACTGGCCTTGGGCGACCGCGATGCTGGCACCATCGAGGTGGCGTCCGCCGAGTCCGATATTCGAGTCATCAGCGCCGGTGTCGCAGCGACCGAGTTGGTCGAGAACGAACACACCTACGTCGTCGGGAGCATCTACCAGGCGGGCACCATCGATGGCCCACAGCAGATCCCGCTCACCGCAACCAAACAGGAGACGGGCGAGACACAGACGGTCGACACCGTCGAGGCCGAGCTCACTCCTGGCGTCTACCATCTCGGCGCGCTCAACGTTACGTTCGAACCGACCGAGGCCGGTACCTACGACCTCAAGTTGGGTGACAAAAACGCCGGCACCGTCGAGGTCGAACCCGCCGAATCCGACATTCAGGTCATTTCCGCAGCAGTGGGTGACGTCGAGATATTACAGACCGAAGAGACCTACGTCGTCGGGAGCATTTATCAGGCTGGCAATATCGAGGGTCCACAGGAGATCCCGCTCACCGCAACCAAACAGGAGACCGGCGTAACACGGACAGTCGACACCGTCGAGGTCGAGCTCACGCCCGGCGTCTACCATCTCGGTGCGCTCAACGTTACGTTCGCACCGACCGAGGCCGGTACCTACGACCTCCAGCTTGGCACTCGAAACGCCGGCACCGTCGAGGTCGAACCCGCCGAATCCGACATTCAGGTCATTTCCGCTTCCGCCTCCGCGGTCGAGGTCATCGAAGGTGAGACCTTCTCGGTTGTCGGTAGCATCTACAACGGCGGCGACGTCGAGGGGACCGAAACGATCGAACTCACCGCGACGAGAAACGAGACAGGTGAGACCCGCGTACTCGGGAACCAGGAAGTGACACTTGACGCCGGTGTCTACCACCTTGGCGCGCTCAACATCACCGCGGAGATCAACGAGTTCGGGTACTACGATCTTGAACTGGGCACCCACGACGCCGGTTTGATCGCCGTGGAGGAAGCGATAACGGAGATCACCGTAATCTCCGCGTCGACCCAAGACGTGGAACTCGTCGAAGGTGAGAGGACGTACGTCGTCGGCAGCGTTTATCAGGGTGGGAACGTCGAAGCGACGGAGGAGATATCGCTCACCGCCACGGACACCGAGACCAACGAAACGGCGGTCGTGGGAAGCCAGGATGTAACACTTGCCCCGGGCGTCTACCATCTTGGCGCGCTCAACATTACGTTCGAGCCCACGCAGCCGGGCACCTACGACCTTGTGCTGGGCGATAGACACGCCGGGACCGTCGATGTGGCTGCCGCTGAATCGGATATTCAGGTCATCGCAGCGGGCCTCTCGGAGATCGAGTTGGTCGAAGGCGAACAGACGTATTTCATCGGGAGCATCTATCAGGCAGGTAACATTGAAGGAACTGAGGAGATCGACCTCACCGCGACGAATACCGAAACTGACGAGACGTCCGTCGTCGGCAGTCAGGAGGTGACGCTCCGACCCGGAGTCTATCATCTCGGTGCGCTCAACGTTACGTTCGCACCCGCGGAGGCCGGCACCTACGATCTTGCGTTGGGCGGCAGAAACGCTGGCACCGTTGAGGTCGAACCCGCCGAATCAGATATCCAGGTAATTGCGGCCTCCACCTCAGCGGTCGAACTGGTCGAAGATGAACAGGCATACGTCGTGGGGAGCATCTACCAGGCGGGTAACATCGATGGTCCACAGGAGATTGCGCTTACCGCAACCAATCAGGAGACTGGCAAAACACAGACGATCGACACTGTCGAAACCGAACTCAGCCCTGGCTTCTACCATCTAGGTGCGCTCAACGTCACGTTCGCGCTCGAGGAAGCTGGCACCTATGCCCTCGAATTAGGTGACCGAAACGCTGGGACCATCGAGGTCGAACCTGCTGTCTCTGATATCCAAGTGATTGCGGCATCGGCCTCCGCTCTCGAGATGGTTGCGGGCCACGAAGCGTACGTTGTAGGAAGCATCTATCAGGCGGGCACCATCGATGGTCCACAGGAGATTGCGCTCACGGCAACCAATCAGGAGACAGGCGGGACACAGACAGTCGACACTGTTGAAACCGAACTCACGCCCGGCTGGTACCACCTCGGTGCACTCAATGTCTCACTCACGCTCGACGAACCGGGTACCTACGACCTCCAGCTTGGCGACCGAAACGCCGGGACTATCGAGGTCGTGCCGGGAACCGTCGACATCGACATCATCTCCGTCGAGGGACAGGGCACCGGCTTCGACCTGGAGACGAACGAGCAGCTCGTGTACACCAGTTCCAGCGCGACGGTCGACGTTGACATCGAGTCTGACGCTCCCCTTGAGGAGGTGACGCTTCTCGTCTCCTCGCAGGCGACCACGTTTGCGGTCACGGCAGCCGGCACGCACGTGGAGGATGACTGGTGGCAAATCGACGTCCCACTCGATGATATTCCCGACGATGGCCGATACGACCTCACAGTGGTCGCTGCCGATGTCGCCGGCAATGGTGATGTCGCAGTCGTCGAGGACGTGCTCGTCATCGACCGCTCGGACCCATCGCTCTCCGTCAGCATTGGAACCGGGTTGCTCGACGCCTCGCAAATCACCGTCACCAGCGACGTCCCACTCGCGGACGTCCCCATCGTAGAGGCGTGGTTTATCGACACGGATGGTGCAGCCCACTCGACGACCGTCACGATGGACGCGCCCGGCCCCGACGGGACGCGCTACACCGGGACGATTGACGCTGTGGAGTCCGGTACCTACGCGGTGTTGGTCACCGCGGCCGACAACGCAGGCAACGAGGCCACCGCCGAGGCGAGCGCCTACATCACGCGAGCATTCACGCTCGGTGACGGCGCGGTCACGTTCGACCAACACGGCAGTTCGGTCGAGTTCCACCTCGCTGAGGATGCCGACCAAGTGATTGCCGAACAGGAGCTGTTTGGGTCGTTCACCGCGTACGACGGCCACCACGATATGGGCGGTGCGCTCGGCGTCGGATTCCTCACCGCCGACCTTGATCCGTTCATCGACCAGCAGCTTGAGATGGGCGGCGTCGAGTCGGCAACCGTTTCGATCGGCGTCGACCAGACTGCCCTTGGGGATGCGTCGATGGACGAGGTGGTTATCCATCACTACGAGCCCACTGCCGGGAGCTGGACGCCCGTCGAGACAACACACGACACCGTCGACGGAACCTCCCTGGTTTCTGCGGAGGTGAACCACTTCTCCACCTACGGCGCCTTCCTCGTTGACGACACCCCACCGACCGTGGTTGAAGTAACGCCCGGAGACGGAGAAACGGTGACGGCCGAGAACGACACGGTAACGGTCACGTTTGCCTATGAGGACGACCGTAGCGGAATAGATGTTGGGTCAGTTACAATCGATATCAACGGGACCGATGTCACGGCCGCGAACGGAACAACGATAACGTCACTGGCTGCCGAACATACGTTCGCCGCTGAGACTGGCGAGACCTACACGGCGACACTATCTGTCGCCGATCGCATTGGTAACGAGCTAACACGGAGTATCACCTTCGATGTCTCTTCTGACGTCGATTCACGTGATGAGTCTGCTGACACGGGAATTGCTGACACAACTGACACGGAGACAGGGAATGATACCATCCCACATGAACAGGGTCGGGAGGACACAGATCAGGATTCCGGGCTTGTTCCTCTCCTCTTAGTTGCTGGGCTCATGATGGCGATCACTCTCGGCATGGCGATATACTGGCGTCACAACCGATAGCCGCGGTGGTGCTTCCGTCTCGGTTGCGGGTACCGTTCCGGTCAATACTTTCGGCGCAATGCTCCGATGGGATGTTCGTTCTACCCTGTTCTGAATCGGCTGAATGAAAGCTCTCGGGCGGAGCTTTCTTCTCAGTGCTTGTGAACGCCCCATTCTTTGAATGTGCTGACTTCTAGCGCTTCATCCTACACTTTGGTAATACTTGGTACTATTGCACTTACCTGTAGGTTAATTATACACTTGTGTTTCACTCTGTTGCTGAATTTTATATAGTGACGTGGAACCAGCAGTTGGTATGTTTCACTTTGGAAAGGCAACCAAAATCTTTGTACAGACATTCCCGTTTGTGCTCTTGCGGGCAGCAACCGGTCTGTTGCTTGGTATCGCCACAATCGCCTACTTCGGATTCGTGCTGTGGTTTGGGTGGACGCTCCTTGATGCCGGAACGATCTCTGGCTGGGTCGGAATCGTGGGATTGCTCATCGCTATCCTAATTTTTATCGGTATTTGGCGATTATTCAGTCGGTATGTGTTGTATTTGGTGAAGGCAGCGCATATCGCGGTCATCGCAGAGGTAATCGAAACAGGCGAGGTTCCCTCAAATCAGGTTCGATATGGGATAGGGAACGTTCGGTCACACTTCACTCAGACCAGTGCCCTGTTCGGGCTTGACCAACTCATTAAAGGCGTTATCAGGCAGTTCAATAACCAGACACTCTCTTTTTCCCGGTTGTTCTCGTTTTCTTCGGGTTTGCAGAATATCATTCGACTCATCGGCAAGGCCGTTGCACTCGCAGCTTCTTACATTGACGAAGCAATCCTCGCGTACATGTTCACCAAACCGGATGAAAATCCGTGGCGAGCAGCCCGTGATGGAGTTGTGCTGTACGGCAAGAACTGGAAGCCAGTGTTATTTTCGACACTTATCATTATCTTTGGGATGTACGCCGTTGCGTTTGTCGGCTTGCTCGCCCTGACGCCGCTGGCAAGCGTTCTTGGTGGCCTTTCGACTGCATTCGAGTTGATTGGGTGGGTCGCAGTTGTCGGGATTTTCCTGACTGGATACGTCGGTATCCTCAAACCATGGGTGAAAACTGTCGTCATTACAACCTTTTTGGTGGAATCTCGCGATGACACACCTGATAGCGAAACGATGGACCGTATTGCGGCCCGTTCGGACCGATTCAAAGAGCTCACGCGCCGGGCTGAATCCGATACTGAGCACACGCAATCGACAGAACGTGACGATGATGAGTCGGTCGCCCCGACATAACTGAAACGTTCGACCCGTCACGCCAGCAAGTATCAGTTAGTAATTATTCATTGCGAAATGTTCATATGTGATTGAGTTGATTGACTGATAGTATAACGCCCCTCAGTGAACAGATATGTCATGGCAACATACAATCTATGCATATCCAATTTTGCTGTCAACGACGGTTTCGCTTGTTCTTGCGGCGTATGCGGTTTGGTATGGCCGCCAACACCGTCAGACGCCAACGCTTCAGACGTTTGCGGCGATGAATATCGCTATTGCAATCTGGACTGGTTTTTCGGCCGTCAAACTGCTGAGTACAGACCCTGCCCTCCAGTTTCAGACATACCGACTGCTTTACTTCGGCAGCTCATCGGTTGGGCCATTGCTCCTGTTGTTTGTACTGACCTACACTGACCGTATCACAGTACTGCGCCCATCGATTGTCCTCGCGGTCTTTGCCGTCCCCGTTCTGTTCTGGGCGCTCTTGTTTACAAACCCATACGATGTGGTCATCGTAGAGAGTTATCTGGTTGATGCGGATGGCCTTGTTGTGATGCGTACCCAGACTGGGCCAGCGCATATTTTGTTTAGCTTCACCTACGCGTTGTTCATCGCTCTGGTAACCATCGGAGTGTTACTTCACGAATCGTTTAAACGAGGCTGGTCGTATCTGCCACAAGCGGTGCTTATGGGCGTTGCAATCAGCACACCTGTCATTGTGAGCGCGCTCACGTCCGCGGGCATCCCACCCTTTACCCTTGATAGTGTAAATTTTGTTCCAGCCTCAACTGCCGTTTCAGCAGTTGCGCTAAGCGTTGCGACGTTCAGATACCGGTTGCTTGACCTGCGCCCCATCGCGAATCGGACTGTCGTCGATCACTCTCCCGACGCAATGCTGGTTATTGATACTGCAGAGCGAATCGTTCACATCAACGACGCGGCAAATACTCTCTTTCACAGTGACCGACCGCTTCGCACTGCTCCAGTGACAGATGTACTCCCTGAGTTACGTATCGATACCGAATCCGAACAGATACTTGAGTATCAGTCACCGACTGGTCCAGTCGCTATTGAAGTGAGGGCACGGCCACTGCAGCGGCGTGATGAGCACCTTGGATGGGTAATTGTCTGTCGTGATGTCACCGAACGCCGACGACAACAAGCGGAACTTGAAGCGTTTTCCGCCGTTGTCTCTCATGACCTCCGGGCACCGCTTCGAAACGCCGAACGGTACCTTTCCCTCTTTGAAGAAACAACCGACTCAACGCTTGAGGCGGACGCTCACAGGCTACTCGAACGGAGCAAGGAAAACACACAACGTGCCCAGACGATGCTTTCTGACTTGCTTGCATACTCGCGGATAGAAACAACGCCGGTTGAGTTCGAACCGGTTGAGATGGACCGTACTCTGGATACGGTTCTCGATACGCTTGCGCACGATATCGATAGTCGAAACGCAACGGTTGAACGCTCTTCGCTCCCACAGGTTCGTGGGATTGACCACTTGCTCGTGAGATTGTTTCAAAACCTGCTTGCAAACGCGCTCAAACACGGAATAGCCGACTCATCGGCCGAAGAGTCGTCGCTTACCATCTCGGTTGAAGCGGCTCGAAAGGGCTCTTTCTGGGAGTTCACTGTCGCTGATGACGGTGTCGGGATGAACCCAGAGGAGCTTGCGTACGTTTTCGATTTGTTCAGCCAGGGAAGCAATGCCGATTTCGACGCAGGAACGGGGATGGGGCTTGCCATTTGTCACAAAATCGTCGACCGACATGGCGGTCAAATCGATATTCAATCAGCGCCTGACCAGGGAACGAGCGTCATGTTTACACTTCCTGCAGTTGAGCCAGAAACGTAATCGATGGTCACCCCTCATATGAAACTAACTCCAACCGGTATGTGACTTCGTCCCGGTCGTCGTCGTACTCTTCACCAGCGATGACCATCGCATGCTCTGGCGAAACGCAGTAATTTCCAAGGTACTCTTCGTTGAGGAGCCACGATTCGAGAACGTATCCCTCGATACCAGCATACGTTTCGGTCCCAACGACGTCAAATGTTATGCTAGATACCTCCGGGTCCAGTTCGGTTCCAACTGCAAGCGTTTCGAGGTCGACCTCTCCAAGGAGGTAGTTTGGAAACCACCGCTCGACCATGCGAGTTGGTAGTAACTCGCTGATATCGTATCCCTCGCCAATTTGAGAGGGATTGGTCATGCTCGGTTCGGGAACATCAGGAGAGGCTGTTAGTGACATCGTTTCTGTATCGCCAAGTACGGAATACTCGATGAACGTGGCCTCAACGGTTGCGTCATATCCATCCAGGGACGTAACGTCCCAAATAAACTCATCAGGGTCGTTGCCGGCCTCCATAGCGGACGGAATGCCGCCTTCGAAAACGTAGCGTCCTGTTTGTGTGTTGTGTCCGATTGTCAGTCCGCTGGTGGTCTCTGTGTCAGCGTTACTATCTGCTGCGTCTCCTTCCTGCTCATCGTCTCCGTTGGTAGCCTCCTCTGAGTCACCTCCAGTCTCTGTGTCATCACTGCTTCCACCGAGACAGCCAGCTAATCCGAGTACACTGCTAGTTCCACAGAGAGCAAGCCACCGTCTGCGCCCGATTTGTTTCGTCATATCTGCAAAGACTACTCGAAAATATATAGCAACGCGCGCAATTGGAGGTAATCGACCCAGTTACCTGCAGGTACCAGACTTTGTGAAACGAACTTGTGTCATGCGTTCACACGCGGAAACTCAATGCGAATCTTCGAACCGCTTGGCCAATTTTCGTCGACGGAGACCGCACATCCCAGTTCGTTGAACACAATCGACGCAAGCTGTATACCGACACCTGCCGCTGATAGCTCTGCGCCGGTTGCGTCCGGGTCGCAGAGCAGATTGCTGTGTGCTTGAGACAGGCTCCGACCGTTATTGGCGAAGGTTACGGCAACAGTCTTCTCGGTACGAGAAACGGTAATCGATGTATCATCTCTGGTCTGTGACCGCTCCACTGTGTTTTTCAAAATCTCTTCAAGTGCAGTTCGGAGCATTGGTGTCCCGGTTATCGTTGCCCTTCCTGTGGGAGTGCCATTTTCCACCAGTTCAATTGGGATTTCTGTTTCCCCATCAAGCTCAGTTACAATCGTTTGTAACAACCCAACGAGTTCGTAGTTGGGCGCAGCCCGCTCGGGGGAGGTGATGGTCTCCGTCAGTTGCGCTGTCGCATTTGTCTTATTGAGCATTCGGTAACCAGCTTCGAGTATTCGGCCGACTGCTTCTTCGTCAGCTGGATGCTTCCCTTGCAGCTGGTCTCCTTCACCGATGATGATGTTGAGGTCGCCCTGAAGATCCTGTCTAAGAAGTCTGTTTGTGAGCGCGAGCCGGTGTGTCGTCTCTGCTATCTCTGCTTGTATGGCGTGTCGCTCAAGCGCATACCGAAGCGTTCGGAAGAGGACTTGGCGTGTGAGCGTTCGTTTGTATAGATAATCCTGTGCGCCACGTTCGATTGCCTGAATGCCGAGTTCGCTTTCTTCGTGTCCAGTGAAGACAACAAACGGGGGGTGATGTGGGAGCTGTCCAAATCGCTCGACAGTCGCAATCCCTTTTGAATCCGGGAGGTCAAGGTCGAGTAACACGATATCTGGGTCGTGGTCTTCGAGTTGCGACTGTGCTTGGTGAAGCGAATCAGTGTGTGTAAACGAGTGAATGTCGAGTAGGGTCTCCGCGTGTTCGTTGTCGGTCGACCCAATCAATAACAGTTCAACCATCTGCGCGTCATCTGGATTGTCCTCGACCAACAGGACGTTCACCGGCACACCGCACTCTTCAGTTGTCACAGCCACCCAATCACATGCACATACTAAAAACATATTGGGAATCGTATCATTAATCCCTGGTTACGCAGGTACCCGACCGATGCAATTTAATATGCGTTCAGTGACAGTCGTACCATGAATAGGCGACAGGATTCGCTCCAACCCAGTGAAAAGCAGGCCTTACAGGCTCTTTCGCTCCTCTCCGGTAAGTGGCAGCCGGTTGTATTACTGACGTTGATGCGGTTGGAACGACCCGGGTTCAACGATATCCAGACAACTATTCCGGAGATTTCGGGCAAAGTCCTGACCGACACGCTCCAGGGGCTCCAAGAGGCCGACCTCGTTGAGCGGACGGTGGTCAATGAATCGCCATTGCGGGTTGAGTACGAACTGACCCCTGCTGGCCGTGAGCTTCATGACGTTTTTGAACTGCTTGCTCAGTGGGGTGATAAACACCTCGAGCGTGTCACTGCAACGGTTCTCGTCCTGGGCGCTGATACCCGAGTCAACGAAATGTACTCACGATGGTTAGCCGAACAATACACGGTTCGGCAAGTCGATGATGAAACTGTACTCGCAGAACAGTTTGACGAGGATATTGACCTTGTGTTGTTTGACCAGTACCTCCCGGGGGCTGACCCAACGATCGTGCATCAACTTGCCCCGGAAGATTGTTGGACGATCCTGCTCACAGATGAGCGTCCGTCATTTGATGTCCTTTCAATCCCTTCTGACGGCGTTCTCTGTAAGCCACTTGTTCGATCGACGTTGCTCGACACTGTTGAACGGTATCTATCACGCGACCATCAAACTAATCGACAGCTCGAAGGGCTGATTGAAAAAAAGCGATTGTTTGAGCGCATATACGACAGACAAGAACTTGAGGGGAATCCGCAGTATACTGAACTCACACAGTTGATTACCTCCTCAGCCACGGACGACTAGCTGGTTTTCCGATATTGAGCGCCACTTTCACAGCACCTACGGGTCACCAAACACTTAGGAACGGTCGGTGGGTGTCAATTTACTATGGACCGCTATCCACCATCGGACAGTGCTGCTGTCGAGCCAGTTGATGGAGTCAACATCACACCGCTTGCTTTCGGGGAAGAACTCAGCACACAACAGTTCGAAATTGAACCTGGGGCAGTCGTTCCGGAACACGAACATCACCACGAACAGGCCGGCGTCGTCTATGAGGGTGAACTGACCTTTTTGATTGCTGGCGAAGCGCTGACTGTTCACGCCGGTGAGAGCTTCTTTATCCCAAGCAACGAAACTCACGCTGCGGAAAATACCGGTGAAACCCCTGTCCGCGGTATCGACGTTTTTTCGCCGCCACGGTCACCGGCATACTGGGAAAAACGAATTGAATAAGGGCCACCGGCGACTTCGTCCGGAACACTCTCGGTGATGGACACCGGACATCCTGTCAATGGTAACGGAAGCAGACCTCGTCGACCGCGAGAACCTTCGTGCGTTTCTCGCCGACGAACTGGGGGAGAACGAGCGGTTCGAAATCGAACGTCACGACCAGGGGTTTTCAAACGAGACATTGTTCGTCATCTGGGGTGAAACTGAACTGGTCATCCGGCGGCCACCACCGGGAGAGACAGCCGAGACGGCCCACGATGTCCTTCGGGAGTTCGAGGTCGTTGATGCGCTCCAAGAAACCGATGTTCCCGCACCGAACACCGTTGCTGCCACTGCGGATACCGATATCATTGGCTGTCCATTCTACGTGATGGAGAAACTGTCCGGGGATGTCATCCGCTTTTCCGAGGCTGAGCGGTTTGCATCACCGCAGCACCGCCAACAGATTAGCGACGAGATGGTTGATACGCTTGCAGCGATTCATACGGTCGAGTATGACGATGTTGGACTCTCCGACTTTGGCAATCCGGAAGGATATACCGCCCGGCAAGTCGAGCGCTGGGGGAAACAGTTCGACTGGGCATTTGAAGAAACGACCGCGGAACGCGAAGTACC
>PUNZ01000154.1 GCA_003551945.1 Halovenus sp.
AACTCCCCCAAGTCTAACGCATCACTATCGACGAGTTGGCGGAGCTTCCCCTCCGTGACGGAGACGGTCCGACCGCGAAGTTGCTGGAGGTTGTTTGTCTCCCGTTCAAGCGGGTCCGTCGTGTCCGGGGTATACTCCGCGTTGCGATGAGATTTGAGATACGTTCGGATAGCCTGATACGTGACAAAGTCCGTTTCGAGTTGCTCGCTATCGACACCTGCTCTGTCTAACTGTCTGCGTGCGCGTGTTCGGTCGGCGCTACTCACGTCATCAGCAGTGAGAAGTCGGTACAGATTCTCTGCTTCGCCATCGAGCGGCTGTGAATCCGCCTGGCGAAGCGCTGCCTCGAGCAATCGTTCGTTGAACAGGCGCGCAAGCTCACGAAGGCTAGACCGGTTTTCCGCAGCAGTCCATCGCCGCTCTAATTCATCGCCGAGGCCACTCAACCCATACTCATCCAATAGCCGAACAACTTTGCTCGGACGCCCACGTCCTGAAGTGCCCTCTGAAGCAGTCATACACTGATACTCGTTATCTGGTCGCTAGTATCTTTCGTCATCCAAGCCAACAGTGACGTGCGCTACGAGAACCACAGCGTTCGTCCCTCGCTGCCAAATCGAGCGACAAGCACCGCCTGACGAACGGAAACCAAGACAAAGGCAGCCTCGCCGGCAGTACTCGAGAATAAGTATAATATTTATTTTGAATCTATAGCAAGTTTATTTGTTTTCAGCATTTAAAACTCTTTTTGAATTTTATTTTCTATTTTAATTCCACTACATGTTTATACCAATCGTAATTAGATACTAAAACCCCAAATTAATAAAGAATGTATCGACAATTTTTATTTTATTTAACATGATTGGTAGGCTCGTGGTGGCAAAAGCAACGCGGTTCATTTTCACTCCGGTTTGCGAACCTTCTTGAACCAGGAGGCACAATTCCAGTCTCAGTAGATGGCCCGCGCGGACAACACCGAACTAATTGACTCGTTTGAGGAGTTCTACCGGAGTTATTACCGCAACGAAATCGCAGAGCTTGCACAGAAGTATCCAAGCGAGCAAAAATCGCTCTACATCGACTGGCAGGACCTCTATCGGTTCGACTCGGCGCTCGCTGATGACTTCCGAAACAAGCCACAACAGCTCCAACGGTACGCCGAGGAAGCCCTTCGTCTCTATGACCTGCCTGTCGACGTTTCGCTCGGGCAAGCTCACGTGCGCGTGTCGAATCTCCCAGAAGCAACTGATATCCGCGCTATCCGTGCCGACCACCGCGGCATGTTACTCACCGTGCAGGGTATCATCCGCAAAGCCACCGACGTTCGTCCCAAAGTCACCACCGCCGCTTTCGAGTGCCAGCGCTGTGGCACCCTCACTCGCATTCCACAGGAAACCGGGGATTTTCAGGAACCCCACGAATGTCAGGGCTGTGAGCGACAGGGGCCCTTCCGCATTAATTACGACCAATCGGAGTTCATCGACGCTCAAAAGCTTCGCGTCCAGGAATCCCCCGAAGGATTGCGAGGTGGTGAAACGCCACAGAGCATCGATATCAACATCGAAGACGATATTACGGGTAATGTAACTGCCGGCGACCACGTCTCCGTCACCGGCATTCTCCAACTTGACCAGCGAGGCAACGACCGCGAAAAATCCCCCATGTTCGATATCTACATGGACGGGATGACCGTCGAAATCGAAGACGAAGAGTTCGAGGAGATGGATATCACCGAAGAAGACAAAAAGGAAATTGTCGAACTCTCGAACCATCCCAATATCTACGAGGAGATGCAGGGCGCAATCGCCCCCTCGATTTACGGCTACGAACGCGAGAAACTCGCGATGGTCTTTCAGCTCTTTTCGGGCGTTACCAAACACCTCCCCGACGGCTCCCGAACCCGTGGCGACCTCCACATGCTCCTTATCGGGGATCCTGGTACTGGTAAGTCGCAGCTGCTTCAGTACGTCAACAACATCGCCCCGCGGTCGGTATATACATCAGGAAAAGGGTCCTCTGCGGCAGGACTTTGTGTCACTGGCGACACCATGGTGCAGACACCAGATGGGTTGCGTCAAATACGGGAAATCGTCAAAGACGACATCCCACAGCCGGTCACCTCCGAAACTGCTGTTGAGCGTTCGGTTCCGGTGTACACATTTGATAGAAATGAGAATATTGTCGAATCGCGTAATACGTCTCACATCTGGCGCATGCCAAAAAAACCGTGTCGAAAGCTCCAGACAGGACACGGGAAAGAACTCGAAGCATCAGTTAACACACCCGTGCTAACGTGTGGAGAAAATGGTATCGAGTGGAAAGAAATCAGTGAGATTGAAGCAGGTGAGTCAGTAGCAGTTCCGGACTACGAAATGGAGGAAGGAGAGGAAGCAGCACACGCAAACCTCGTCTGGGATGAAGTCGTCGAAGTTACGAACACTGGAAAAAAGGAAGTATTCGACATCACGGTTCCAGAGACACACAATTTCATCGGTAATGGAATCGTGACACACAACACTGCAGCTGCGGTACGCGATGACTTCGGCGACGGCCAGCAGTGGAGTCTCGAAGCGGGTGCGCTGGTACTCGCTGACCGTGGCATTGCGGCAGTGGACGAACTCGATAAGATGCGATGTGTGACCGGCGATACGCTGGTTCATACACCGGATGGTATTCGGCCAATTCGAGAGTTTGCCAGACAAGGAGAAAAAACCGGACAAGTTGAGAAGCTAGAAAACGGACAGACAATTCGTAACATCGACCAGCGCGTCTGGACGATGACAGAGGACGGAAAAATCGAATCTCGCTCTGTGACGGCAGTACACGAATATGAGGCACCAGAGACACTGTGTACGGTGACACTCGAATCCGGAGAGTCAGTGACAGCGACTCCTGACCACCCTTTCATTGTGGCTAGTGGTGACGGAAGCAAGGAGGTTCCAGCGGCGCAATTAAAAGCAGGAGAGCCAGTGTACGTTCCTCGTTCTCTCCCACCAACAGAAACAGATGGTGGGATGGTTGTAACCAAGAGCAACCCATGTTCGCAACAAGACGGAAAAGATGTCGAGATTCGACGTGTCGAAACCGTCGACACCGTCTCAAACGAATCCCTCACAGACTCGGCTCAATACGTATATGATTTAACCGTTGAGGGAACACATAATTTTGTCGCAAATAATATAATTATTCATAACTCAGAGGACCAAAGCGCAATGCATGAAGCCCTCGAACAGCAATCTATAAGTGTAAGCAAAGCAGGAATTAACGCCACACTCAAATCTCGTTGTTCGTTGCTCGGGGCGGCAAACCCACGCATGGGGCGGTTCGACCGGTACGAGCCAATCGGTGAACAAATCGACCTTGAGCCGCCGCTCATTTCCCGATTCGACCTCATCTTCATCGTGACAGACGACCCGGATGAGGAACACGACGCCGAGTTGGCAGAGCACATCCTGCGGACGAACTACGCCGGGGAGTTGAACACCCACCGAACGGAGAACGCGACCTCGAACTACACCAAAGAGGAGGTTGAACGGGTAACAGATGAAGTCGCGCCGACCATCGATGCGGAGTTCCTCAGAAAATACGTTGCGTACTCGAAACGGAACTGTTTCCCGACGATGACGGAGGAGGCGATGGACGAGATACAGGACTTTTACGTGAATCTCCGGTCGCGCGGGTCGGATGAGGATGCGCCGGTACCGGTGACAGCTCGTAAACTCGAAGCGCTTGTCCGGTTGGCGGAGGCAAGTGCACGGGTGCGGCTGTCCGATACAGTGGAACTGGAGGATGCTCGGCGAGGAATTGATATCGCCAAATACTGTCTCGAAGAGATAGGGATGGACCCAGAGACAGGTGAACTCGACGCGGATATGATAGAGACAGGGACCTCCAAGAGTCAGCGCGACCGCATCAAAGATATCCTGAATCTCATCGAGACGATCGAAGAGGAATACGACGAAGGCGCACCAGTTGAGATTGTCATCGAACGGGCGGAGGAAGTCGGGACAGACTCATCGAAGGCGAAGCATGAAATCGACCAACTGAAACAAAAGGGCGAAGTGTACGAGCCACAGACAGGCTATCTTCGAACGACCTGATATGGACCGTATCTCAGCCCTCCGGAATATCGAGGATGCGCTTGCGGGGTTCGAAGCAGGTGAACAGACCTTGCCAGAGCTTGAGCGGGAGGTTCAAGGCATCTTACGGACCTATGCGACACATTTTGACGAAGGGTTGTCACCGTATCGGGCGACCGGAGAGCCAGCGGTTGATGGGCTCATCGTCGTGGCGCGCTCGCGGACAGCAGCACGAGAACAGATCACAGCTCTTGTTTCGGAGCCCGGACAGTTCGACGTCAAAAAGGTAGAGTAGTCGCGTTAGTTGTCGCCGTTATCGAGCGAAATGTATTTTGTATCGGTGATTCGCCCATCAGCATTGAGCAGGTCAAGAACCTCATCAGGGACGGGGTCGTCAAGGTTATAGACGGAAAGCGCTTCGCCGCCGATTGTTTCGCGGCCGTTGAACATCCCGGCAATGTTGATACCAGCCTCGCCAAGTGTGGTCCCGATAAAGCCGATGACACCGGGAGCATCTTCGTTACGAGCAATGAGCATGTGGCCATGTGGGACCGCATCAACGCGATAGCCCGCAATTCGAACGATACGTGGGTCGTTCCCAGCAAACTGCGTCCCATCGACGGAAACACTGTTTTCACCGTTCGAGACGCTCACCGTGATGAGTGATTGGAAGTCCTCTGCTTGATGCGATTTTGATTCCGTGACGTCAATGCCACGTCGTTCAGCAATCCGTGGGGCGTTGACAGCGTTGACCTGCCATTCGAGTGGTTCAAAGACCCCTTTGAGCGCACTTGCGGTCACAAGGTCCGTATCCTCCTCAGCGATATCGCCAGCGAACGTGATTTCGACGTTTTCGACGCGGTCATCAAACAACTGGACGGCAATTTTACCAGCAGTATCGGCGAGGTCGATGTATGGCTGGATTTTTGGGAACGAACTCTCATCGACCGACGGTGCATTCAGTGCATTCATCACCGGCTCGTCGGCAAACGCTGCCATCACCTGTTTCGCCGTCGAGGTAGCGACGTTTTCCTGCGCCGCTTCCGTCGATGCGCCAAGGTGTGGGGTCACGAGAATGTCGTCGACCCACAGCAGTGGGTTATCCGGCTCAACGGGTTCGCTAGCGAAGACATCCACCGCAGCCCCTTTGAGAATGCCATCTTCGACGGCCTGCGCAAGAGCCGCCTCGTCGATGATACCACCACGAGCACAGTTGACAACATAGCCGCCTTCGAGCTGTGCAAGCTCTTCAGCCCCAATCATGTTGGCAGTCTCGTCGGTCAGTGGGGTGTGTACCGTCAGGAAATCAGCGCGTTTGAGACACTCATCGAGGTCATCAACGAGCTCTGCGCCGAGTTGAGCGGCGCGTTCCTCGCTGATATACGGGTCGAAGGTGACAATTTCCATCCCGAGGTTGCTGAGACGTTTGGCAACCTCTTGGCCGACGCGACCAAAGCCAACGACACCGAGGGTTTTGTCGTTGATTTCCGTCCCGAGGAACTCGCCTTTGGCCCACTCGCCGTCTTTCGAGAGGCGAGCGTGCGCTTGTGGAATCGAGCGAGCAGTCGCGAATGCCATGGCGACCGTATGCTCTGCTGCTGCACGCACGTTGCCTTCGGGTGCGTTTGCGACGATAACGCCGTTGTCGGTTGCAGCTTCAATGTCGATATTATCGACACCGATACCGGCGCGGCCGACGATAACGAGTTCGTCAGCGGCTTCGAATACCTCGCGTGTCACTTCCGTTCCGGAGCGGACGATGAGCGCATTCGCATCTGCAATCGCCTCAAGCAGTTCTTCCTCGGAGAGATTGTAGGCTGTTTCGACATCGTATCCTTCGTCACGAAGGAGTTGGATACCGGCATCAGCAATCGGGTCCGTGATGAGTACCTTCATGCGCGTAGGAAGCGACGGTGCTGGCATAACGCTTGTTTTTCGTCCCTCACGTGGCAAGTATTGCGACGTTCTCACTCGCCAGATATCGGGGAGTTCTAATAGCTGGTTGACGGAACCCTACCTAATGAGCTACCGGACGCTCGATGACCTCGACAACGGGAAACGCGTCCTCGTTCGCGTTGATCTCAACTCCCCAGTATCGGTCGGCGTCGTCGAGGATAACCGTCGTTTCTCTCGCCACGCCAAAACAATTAGCGAACTTACCGACGCGGGACACCGGGTTGCTGTGCTCGCTCATCAGGGTCGACCTGGCCGCGAGACGTTTGTTCCGCTTGAACAACACGCCGAGATACTAAGCACGCATATCGACCAGCACGTCGAGTATGTCCCGGAGACCTACGGACAACTTGCGTTCGATGCCATCGAAGCGCTCGAACCGGGGGCGGTTCTATTGCTTGAGAACGTCCGGATGACGGACGACGAGTTGCCAGAACGCCCGCCTGAAGAACATGCAAAAAGCGAGTTCGTCCAAGCGCTCGCACCAAAGTTCGACGCCTACATTGGTGATGCGTACTCGACGGCCCACCGAAAGCATGCCTCTATTGTCGGATTTCCGCTGGTGATGGAGAGCTATGCCGGTCGGGTGATGGAAGCAGAATATGGTGCAAATTCGGCCATTGCAACCCGAGAGTTCGACGGTGACGTCACGATGGTTGCCGGCGGAAAGAAAGCGACGGATGTTATCGACGTGATGACATCGCTCCGGGACAAAGTCGATAACTTCCTGCTGGGCGGGGTCGTCGGCGAACTGTTTTTGCGGGCAGTGGGCTACGATGTTGGGCGAGATATCGACGATGAGGATATCTACAACAGCCAGTGGCGGGCAAACAAAGACCGTATCCAATCACTGATTGAGTCACATCCGAGCGAACTTGTCTTCCCAAGTGACCTTGCCTACGCCGATGGGAGCAACGAGCGAGCGGAGGTGACCGTTGCTGACGTGAAAAACCGCGATTACGATTATCTCGATATCGGTACCGACACGATTTCACAGTTTGCAGACCTTGCAGGAAGTTCCGATGCAGTGTTCGTCAAAGGCGCACTCGGTGTCTTCGAGGATGAGCGGTTCAGTAACGGAACTGTACAGGTGCTTGAAGCAATTGGGCGGTCCGATGCGTTTTCCGTCGTTGGCGGTGGCGATACGTCCAGAGTGATTGATATGTACGGCATGGACGAAGCTGATTTTTCTCACGTCTCCATTGCTGGCGGAGCCTATATCAATGCGCTAACGGGTGCAACACTGCCAGGAATCGAAGTCCTTCGCGAGTCGTACTGAACGGTGTGGCGTATCCTGCCCTCGAAGGAATTAATTATG
>PUNZ01000238.1 GCA_003551945.1 Halovenus sp.
ACCGCGGAGGTGGCGTTATCTGTTGGACGTGCTGTTGCCTCAGAGGGCCACGAGCATGTCGTTATAGGGCGAGATACAAGAGAGAGCGGTCAGGTTCTTGCTGATGCAGTCAGCGCAGGTGTGCGTGAGTGTGGGGGTACAGTGGAACGTGCTGGTATCGTTGCAACACCAACGCTCGCCCGTGGCGTCGGCACGCTGGATGCCGATGCCGGGATTATGATAACGGCTTCGCACAACCCGCCAGAAGATAACGGGCTCAAACTCTGGACACAGTCCGGCAAAGCGTTCGGACCCGACCAGCGGGAGGCAATCACTGCGCGTATCGAATCTGAAGCGTATTCGTTTGCCGACTGGGACAATTTCGGGCACGAACAGTCTGTTGCTGGACTTGAGAAAACACACCAGTCAGCATTGCTTGATGCGGTCTCAATACGGTCAAACCCCGCTGTGGTAGTCGATATTGGAAATGGGGCAGGTCAGGTGACTGCGAAAGCACTTGCAAACGCGGGATGTACCGTCATGACACTCAACGGTGAGCCAAATGGCGCGTTCCCGGGGCGACCGAGCGAACCCACAGATGAGACACTGGGCGCACTGATGAAAACCGTCGCCGCAACCGAGAGCGACCTTGGTATCGCACACGATGGGGATGCTGACCGAATGATGGCGGTTGATGAGCGCGGCCGGTTTGTTCCAAAGGATGTCCTTCTCACGCTCTTTGCAACGGCAGAAGCAGGCGAAGGTGACAGAGTTGCGGCCCCTGTTGATACAAGCCTAGCTGTCGAAGACGCACTTTCACGTTCGGGGGCAGCGCTGACGCGGACAAAGGTCGGCGATGTCTATGTCGCTGAAGAAGCAACTGCACCCGATGTGGTCTTCGGTGGTGAGCCAAGCGGAGCGTGGATTTGGCCGACAGAGACACTGTGTCCCGATGGACCACTGGCTGCGTGTAAGCTTGTTGAACTCGTTGAATCCCATGGCCCACTTTCCGAACTCGTTGATGGCGTCGAGCAGTATCCAATTCGTCGAGACTCCATCGACCTCTCCGATAAAGCTGGCGTCATGAGCCGCATCACGGAACAAATAACCGAGCAATATGAACAGGTTGAGACTCTGGATGGCGTTCGTGTGGAGACTGCTGACGGCTGGTTCCTTCTCCGTGCCAGTGGAACGCAGCCGCTCGTTCGGGTAACCGCTGAAGCACGCGATGCGAATCGAGCAGATGCACTGTTCGAAGAGGCCCGGTCACTCGTCGCGAAGGCGCAGTAATTTACTGGTGGGTTTGTTCTGCGGCCCGTTCACGATGACGTTCTCGCAGTGAGTCAAGCACTTCTTTCGGGACTCTCACCTCGCCAAGCCGGAATTTCTCCGAACCCGGCCCGTGACAATCAGAGCCACCAGTTGGAATGAGGTCATAGGTGGTTGCTAACTCAAGCGCACGGTCAGGGGTGATTGGGAGGTCTTCGACAGCGGTGACTGCACCATAAGGATACCAGACTTCAACCCCATCAAGACCGAGAGCGGCAAGCCGTTCAATCATGTTCTCAACCGTGTCTGTCTTCGCTCGAATGCGTCCCGGATGGGCAAGGGATGCGACGCCGCCAGCGCGTTGCACCGTCTCGATGACTTCTTCGACCGCAAGCCGTTTCATCGGTACGTACACCTCCCCATCCCTGGCCAAATAGGTATCAAAGGCCTCCTGGATAGAATCGACCCGACCCTCGTTAACGAGCACTTCCGCCAAGTGGGGGCGACCAAGCGCTCCCTCCACACGTTCGACAAGAGACTCGTAGGTAATATCAAGGTCTGCAACGCTGGCAAGTCGTTCAACTAGTTCGGTGTTTCGCTGGGTGCGGTACTCTCGGGCCTGTCCGAGTAATTGCTGTAACTGTTCATCGGTGGGGTCAACAAAATAGCCAAGTATCTCGATTTTTGTGTCGAACAGGTCGGCACGGACTTCCACCCCCGTAATCACCTCCACTGATTCCATTGTTGTGACTGCGTTGGTAAGGTCATCGGAGAGAATATCGTGGTCAGTAATCGCAATCGCTGAGAGAGTGCGTTCAGCCGCAATTTCGACTCGTTCGGCAACACTCAACGTTCCATCAGATGCAGTGGTATGCATATGGAGGTCCGCAACCCCTTCATTGAGTGGTTTCTGTGAAACGTCGCTGGTCATTAGCTACATGTTTCGCCGCGGCTTGTATTAATGCACGCATGCAAGCGGTGATTCCAGCAGCAGGAAAGGGAACACGCCTGCGGCCACTGACGGAGACACAACCAAAAGCGCTCGTGGATGTTGCCGGCAAACCGCTGTTGTCGCACGTCTTTGACCGCCTGACAGAGGCAGCCATCACAGAGGCAATTATCATCGTGGGATATCGTGGTGAGCAGATTGTGGACTATTACGGAGACCAGTACGGTGACCTTTCACTGAGATACGTCGAGCAAGAACGACAACGCGGGCTTGCACATGCAATTTTCCAGACCGAACCGCTGGTTTTGGGCGATTTTATCGTAGTGAACGGCGACAACGTCTTTGGTGGTTCGCTGACACCGGCGTGTCGGACGCAATCCCAACCTGAGACGGATGTGACGCTTTTGACTGAAACTGCTGATACAGAAACTGCTCGAAAAACGGGGGTTGTAGTGACAGACACCACAGGAGCGGTTCAACGACTTGTCGAAAAACCGGAGGAGCCACCAGCAACTCGGATTACAACTGGCGTCTACGGACTCCCACCCGCGTTTTTTGACGCGTATGAGGCTGTGTCACCATCCGAGCGTGGGGAGTACGAACTCGTTGACGTGATTTATCATCTGCTGACAACAGGTGCAACCGTCGAAACGGTCGAACTGGATGGCTGGCGAGTAAACGTAAACGAACCAGCAGACAGAGACCGTGCGAGTCGATTGCTTCGTGAACAAAGGTGAGCGAACAGTAGCCCTTTACTGTGGTGAAAAGAGTGTCTGTGTTTTCGGAGTCTTTTCAGCGCCTTCTCTCTCACGTTCCCAGGCGTCGGGAAGTGGGCCATCATATCCGTCTGGAACGAACGAACAGAGAGGGTCGCTTCCGAGCGGGTCACCAGTATAGGCGTATGCACGAGAACGGCTCCCACCGCAAACCTGCCGGAAGGGGCAGGACCCACATTTTCCGTTGAGGGCGTTCTTGTCTCGAAGACTCGTAAACAGCGGGGAGTTCCGATATATTTCGACAATTCCAGTGTCACGGATATTCCCAGCGGACCGGGGAAGAAACCCTGAGGGATACACATCTCCGATATGGCTGACGAACGCAAAACCGTCACCGGCCGTAATTCCCGTTCGTCGGCCGATTTCATCGGAGGGAGTCTCCCGTGGCAACTCCGCTAACTGTTGTTGGAGTGCAACCCGCCGGTAATGCGGTGCTTCTGTTGTTTTGATGCCGAATGGAGATTCAGACTGCATCTCATGAAGCCACTCCATGACTGCCTCCGCAGTGTCCGGTGTAATCGGGTCGAGAACGGCGCCACGGCCAACTGGCACTAAGAAAAACACTGACCAGAGGACTGCCCCAAGTTCTTCGACGAGGTCCCGAATTGCTGGTAGTTCGTCCACGGTCTCTTGACACACAGTCGTATTAATTTGCAGCGGGAGTTCCTCCTCCCTGGCAGCCTTTGCAGCCGAAATAGTCTGTTGAAAACTGCCGGTCTCCTGACGGAACTCATCGTGCGACTCGGCTGTTGCACCATCGAGACTCACTGCCATCCGTTTGAGACCGGCTGTCGCCATATCGGCTATCCGCTTTCGAGTTAACGACCCTGTGCCACTCGGAGTCATCGTCATTCTGAGGTTCTGCTCGGTTCCGTACGCAATGAGTTCGGTGACATCATCCCGTGTCAGTGGGTCACCACCGGAGAGAACAACTAGTTGCCCCTCGCCGAAGTTCGCTGCAGCGGCGAGCAATTGTTTTCCTTCATCAGTTGACAGTTCTTCAGGATGGCGGTGTGGATCGGCTTCCGCCCGGCAGTGTTTACAGGCTAGCTCACAGGCCTGTGTCAGTTCCCAAATGAGGACGAACGGTCGGTCATCGGTATCAATCGCACGTTTGTACATAGTAGCTGTTCGATGAAGTATCGTAGACGCTCACCGTGTGTGATGGCTCTCCCGAATATGTTCGACTGGAAATTTTGTCGGTGAATTATACACACCACGGGGTGCGAATCTATTCGGCCAAACGTTCTTATACTGTTCACCGTTCTGTCATGCTATGCCTGAGGCGAGACTGGAACTCACGCTCCCGGAGAATATGTGGATTGGTGAGTTGACACGCCAGTACTCCGATTCGACGTTTGAAATTCTCGCGGCGCTCCCGGACAAAGGAGATGGGGTGGCAATGACAGAGATAACATCCGAACAACTGGATGATCTCCTCACAGATATGGAGGGCTACGATGAGGTAACGAGCCTGGATGTGCTCAACAAAACGGACGACAGGGCACTCGTCCAGTTCGAAACGTCACTTCCGTTGCTTATCCTTGCGGCTCGGGATTCAGGAGTGCCACTCGAATTACCCTTCACGCTCTCAAATGGCCGAGCAGTCTGGGAACTCAAGGCCTCAAGCGACCGCTTGGCAATGCTCAGCAACCAACTTGAACAGTTTGGGATCTCCTTTACCGTTGATTATATCCAGTATAACGTCGAGGATAATCCATTACTCACCCCCGCTCAACAGGATATTATCCAGAAGGCACTCGAAATGGGGTATTACGACACGCCACGACAATGCTCCCTCACGGACCTTGCAGAAGAGATGGACCGAGCAAAATCGACGGTCAGCGAAACGCTGCATCGCGCCGAGGAGAAAATCATCAAAGATTTTGCTGAAAGTATTACTGCTCATAGACGGTAATCTCGCATACCATTGGTTGTGAGTTAGGACACATTTATTTTCTAGTACAGCGGGGCGAACACTATCGGGAGAATGTTCTTTCGGTAACGCGACGAATGTCATGGTATGTCGAAACAAATGATTGACAGTCCATCGGAACTTGACGTCCGAACAATCGAGGGGCCACCGTTTTCACACATCATGGCCGCATTGGATGACTTGGCTCCGGATGAGTCGCTTCACCTGATTGCGGGGTTCGAACCAGTCCCGTTGTATGATGTCCTTGAACAAAAAGGATACACCTGTGAAACAGAACAGCATTCTCCCGAAAAATGGGAAGTCAGAATCTCGGTTCAGTGACCTGAACATGTTCGGGAGTGAGCCAACGACTGTGGAGGCCAAAGCGGTGATATGAGTGCACTCCCTGGCTCGCTGGAGCTTGATTCTCAGCCGCCGCTCACGGTTCCATTACGGCACTTTTTCGTTGGATTAGCGTTTCTGTGTGTCGCTCTCATTGTTGGTGTCATCGACCAGCTATTCACTTTCTCGGCGTTTACAAGCGCTGCGCATCTCCATTTATTGCTCGCCGGATGGGTCTGTGTGACCATCATGGGTGCAATGACACAGTTCGTCCCGGTCTGGTCAGGAACACACATTCACTCCCGTTGGTTGGCCAACGTCCAGCTTCTGTTTGTTACGGTTGGGCTCAGTGGCTTTGCTGTTGCGCTGGTACTCAGTTGGCTTCCGGCTCTCGGAGCCTTTGGACTCACCATGCTGGTTGGCTTCTGGCTTTTTGTGTACAATCTGCTTCGAACGCTTACCCCGAGAGGAGGACTGGACGTGACTGAGCGCCATTTTGTGTTTGCACTGGGTTGTTTTGTCATCCTCACTACCATTGGCGTTTTGCTCGCACTGAATGTAACGCATAACGTTACTGAATCAGTTCCGGTCACACACGGCTCGCTCCTCGGTGCACACCTGACGCTTGCTGTCTTTGGGGCCGTCATGACAACTATCTATGGCGCAATCTACCAGCTTGGAACGATGTTCACCCAAACGAAGCTCCATGGTATCGACCACCAGTTACAGTCACTTGAGGAAATTGCACAGTACAGTGGGGTGGCCTTGCTGGCGATTGGGCGGTTGCTTGAACATGCGTTTCTTGCACGGATTGGCGGCCTCCTCGTTCTTCTCGCAGCAGGTTCAGTCGCAGTGATTATGGGCCGAAAGCTCCTCGAAATGCAGGTTGCGTGGACGCCAATGCACCGGCGATACGTTGTTGTAATCTGCTCACTCGCCCTTTGGGCTGTTGGCTCAGGAGTAACGTGGGTCAGTGATTCATTGGCCTACGACCACCTCTTTGGAAACCCGGCAACAACCCATGCCCTCCTTATCGGTGTAATCGGGTTTATCGTGTTGGGCACGCTCTACCATATTATTCCGTTCATTATCTGGATTAACCAGTATAGCGACCGATTGGGACTTGAAAAAGTACCCATGGTTGATGACCTCTATAACGAGCGAATTGCAATCGTTGAGTTCAGCCTGCTCCTTGTCGGGTTGGTGATACTCATCTGCACGGATGCACAACTTCTCAGTTCTCAATTTGGTGTCATTGGCTTGAGTGTCTTTGGCGCTGGCGTGTTTCTGTTTATTACAAATATGGGTAGCGTTGTGTACCGTCATAGCACCTACTCTGTACAGGGGCTATTATTTGGGGCTGAAGCTGTTTTCCGTGACTGACAACACTGGTGAGTCCAACTGGAACACTGGCGAGCCCAAATAAATCACTGCTATGGTGCTCTCGAAGATGTTCGGGGGAAACTATCAGTAAGCTAAGAGAGTTTCTATACCTATGCCATTCACTGTCGAACAGCTCGCCACCGTCAGTCGGGCCCCCACTGACGCTGGTATTGAACAGGTTCCGTGTTCGGAACTGGAGGCACTTGATGAGCAATTATCAGGTGACGTCGATTCGAGGTCAGTCATCGCCGCAACCTGCACCCGTGCAAAATCGGAGTGTATTCAACGGGATGCAGAACAGTATGGGTTCGAATACGATACGATCGAAACAAACGACCGGACGGTAACTTTTGTCTGGAATAGATAGTCCATTCTCCAAATGCGTCGGGTGAAGCAAAACCGAACATCTTCGGCAACACTGATTGACTGAGTTGTCTACTAGAGCTAGCCGTATGATGGAGGTAACGTCAGTCTTAGCGCAAATCGAGGTGTCGAAATTCGAGAGCCCCGTCGATGATGACGTGGTCGAGCTTGACGTTCGAGAACTCGGACCACCACAGCCGCTTGTAAAGACGCTTGAAACGCTTGAAGAGATGAACGAAGCTGTGCTCATCCAGTACAATGACAGGGCACCGCAACATCTCTACCCAAAGCTTTCGGACAGAGGCTATGAGTACGAGACAATCGAAACTGAAAATGCCGTTGTCACCGTAATTTGGAGTGAATACTCCC
>PUNZ01000257.1 GCA_003551945.1 Halovenus sp.
CGAATCTCGCGGCGCGCCGGGTTGCCGAGCGGCTGGTTACTGAGGGCGTTGACGATCCGCTCGTGATTACGGTGTTTTGGGACAGTGGCGAGCGGTATCTGTCGACCGGGATGTTTGACGCTCCGTAGTCAGGTAGTAACACGGGATTGAGGCTTGAGAACTCGGATGTGTTAGATCGCACTTCGTTTGAGTGGCTGTCGTCTACTGAAATACAATCTCAGGAGCTGATCGGCTTGTGCGACAAGCTAGTCTTCATCGTTTTCTGGAGGATCCCGTACTTCATCAGCATCCAATGATTCGGTCAGGAGTGGAACACCATCTCCGGTACGTGGATTCTCGTGGTTGTCACCGTTCCAACCCGGATGGAAGAACGCAATGTCTTCCTCAGGGAATTCGATGGCAGCCATGCTGTCATTGCGCACGTGTTCGGGTAGCTGCGGTTGCACCGATTTTGACGTGTTTAGTTGGATCGTTTCGGAGTTGAGTTCTGCGTTAGTGTTACTGTGACCTGGATTATCTGCATTTCCTTGACCCGGGTTTGCGTCGGTAAGCCACACTGTTGCTTCGACATACTCAGGAGTTGCGTGGACGTCTGCGTTTCCAACGCCCCGGAAGGTCACCCCCTCGATTGGCGGATTGCATATCACTGTGTGGGTTCGGTCCAGTGAGACGTTCACTCCATCCCCTGATCCGACCGTCTCAACGTGCAGGTCAACCTCGCCGCTTGTTAGACAGCGTAGGGTAACATCCACGTGGGCTTGTTCGCCCTCCGGTAGCTCTTCAGGTGCATCTGTCTCAAGAACCCTCACACCATTGTTTTTGGCCGTAATGTTGGTTTCAAGCGAATCGAGATCGTGGCCGAATTGGTTGGTGTACGTAATGAACGGATTCTTCCCGGTGTCGAACTGATTGTTGACTTTCTCGTAGCCCAGCAGTGCGCTTTTGTCGTCTGTTACGTTCATATTAAACCCTCGGTCGGCGCTCATCGCCGAAAACGCTCCAGTGCCAATAATAAGAATGGCTATCCCTGCGACCAGAAGCACGTAGCTGGCTGACCGGAGCCGACTTCCTGAATTCCGCGCTCGACGAGTCCGACGGCTCATTGGCTTTCTTGTGCGAGCAACTTTTCACGAGATCGTTTTTCGCGTTTGTATACTTCTGGGGGCTGATCCGTACTCCCCAGCCGAATATGTCCGCCAATAAAATGGTGGGAAACCGAGGAAACCGCAAACGCGGTCACCATGAAAATCCCGACCTCAAGCGGGCCGAGCACGGTGAATCCTGGCGTCCCAGTTGCAACGGCAAGCAGCAACGCAAGCGAAATCCCCGCCAGGCCGACGTAGTAGAGGCTCCACGGGATTTCTTTGCTACCGAGGACTTCGACGTATATGTCGAGGGTTTCGAACGCTTCCGTTGGTTCGACGAGATTTTCCTCCTCGTCGATGGTGATCACGTTGTTTTTTTCGAGCTTCGGGAGATGCGTGCGTTTGAGCGTACTATACACGTTTCGCCGGTCACTGTAGGTGACGTCTTCGGTGTCAATTCCCTGTTCCCAGGCGGTGACGTGCGCCGAAAGTTCACAGATTTCGAGTGGTTCCTGTCGTCGCTTGAGCGCGTGAATGACAAAGCGCCGGCGTCTGTTCGACAGCAACTCGAAGATCTTGTTTTCGGACAGTCCAGTCCCGCCCGGAGTCAATCTGTCTGTTTTTGTGATTGTAGATCGCATGTTTTGTCAACTCCAGTTGTCTTTGCTTACCAACACGTGTCTGACACGTAGATATCATCTGAGTATACGACAATTAGATACCATAAACTAGTAGGATAGTTGTCGTGATACGTTATTTTTCCTGATTGGTACAGTCTTCAATCGTTGCCCCCGAAGGGTATTGTTGCCTGATTTTAGGAGTGGTATACCGGATTCCAATGAGAAATCGTCGATCGAAGGAGTAGCCTGAACCATGCCGACCTGCGTTCACAGCGTCTTCAGGGACACGTCGATGGATCCGACGAGCGCTGCTCGTGAAGTCGTGATCCGACCTCGCTGTCAGTCGAGGCCATCTCGGCGTCAGCGCGAGGATTTCATAACGAAGTACCATCCACCCTATGGGTTATCCGAGCGCTTCCGCCCCGGATGTCCCGGGTTGCGGGGGTGCGCGAACATAGGTGACAACAACTATGCAACGACGTAAATTCATAATTGGTGCAGGTGCATTGGCAGCTGGAGCAAGTGCGGCGATGGGTACGGGTGCGTTCACGGCTGCAGAACTCAGGGATCGGGACGTCTCAGTCACCGTTTCTGACGACAGCACAGGACTGGTTTCACTAAATGCGAACTCGGATTACCCTGAGTACATTGGTGAAGAGAACGGAGAACTGGGAATTGATTTCGACTACGATGGGTACGGAGTCAACCCGAACTCCACCTACCAGGTCGGACAGGTTCCAAGTGACCTTGGAGGGCTATCGGCAATTAAGGACGATCCGCTGAGTGAAGGAGATATCACTGACGATTACGCGTTTTCGATCGGTAATAATAGTTCGTCTACACAGAATATCGAGGTCGACATCGACATGGATGCTGTTCCTGATGATGTCACCCTCTACTTGATTGCGAGAGCTACTGACGTGGACGAGAGCGATGCAAGTGCTCCAGGCGATGAGGGCTCAGCAGTCGGCGCAGTCAGCACGAATGATCGACAGTCCGTCCTCTCATTCACTGCAGATAGCAGTGGTAACATTCCGGCTGGAAGAATGATCCACGTCACACTTCTCATCGTACGCGATTCGAAGGGTAACACTGGTGGAGGTAGTCCTCCGGATGACTTCCCTGCCGAAGGGCGGGACGATTTCCCTGCCGAAGGGCGAGACGACTTCCCTGGTGAAGGGCCTCCGGGGGAAGGTGATACTGGTGAAGGCACTGCTTGGGAAGGAAGCATGACCGTTCGCGCGGGCGAACACGATGACATTCAGGAATTCTAGGTAAGAAACGATATGCAACGACGCAAATTCGTAATCGGCGCAGGTGCATTGGCAGCAGGAGCAAGTGCTGCGATTGGTACGGGTGCGTTTACCGCCGCGGAGCTCAGCGATCGGGACGTGGGAGTCACTGTCTCTGACGACAGTCAAAGTCTCGTCGCGCTTGTCGCGGGCGAAAACGATTACGTTAGTGAGAATGATGGAGAGCTCGGCATCGACCTCTCCAATGGTGACCATGGTGTGAACCCGAACTCCAAGTACCAGATCGGTGCGATCCCGGATCATGAAAATCAGCCGGCATTGAAGACGGAGCCATTGCACGTCAAAAGCGATAACAAGGAGCCCGCAGACCACGCCTTCCAGATCCAGAACCAGAGTCCGAGCAATCAGGGCATTGAGGTTGAACTGAATATGGATGAGTGCCCTGATGATGCCACCGTCTACCTCTTTGGTTACACAGAAGACACTCCCGATGGGGGTGCTGAGGAGGCGCTTGTTGAAGGGAAGGTCAGCGCAAAAACGGAGTGGCAAGGTCTTCTTTCCTTCACCGAAGAAACGAGCGGAGTAATCGTCGGTTCTGGCGGGGTAATCTACGTCTCGATCATCGTCGAACGTGAGGACAAGAACAACGATACGGATAGTGAGGAATGGAGCGGTACGATGACCGTTCGGGCCGGAGACCACGACAATATCTTCGATCCGAACGAGTAATCGAGGTAATCTAACCTGACTACGTTTCTATTTATGAACCGAAGACAAGCAATTTTGGGTTTGGGTGCTACGGTAGGTGGACTGAGTGCCGCTCTCGGAGCGGGCGCGTTCACAGCGGGTGAACTGAGCGACCGTCAGGCGACTGAGTGCGGATCAACGGTTCAGTGCACAACCCCATCTCAATCTTCGGCTCAATTTTGCGACTGCAGTTCCGGTGGCTGCTCGTGACGGCCCAACTCCATTTTCACGGAGTAATAGTTGTGGATCGTCGCGGAGACGGTAAACGCGATGACGACGACTGCCATCCACATGAGTTCGGAAACGACCCCAAGCGGCCACACGCCCAGCCAGACTGCCGCGACGAGCGCGGCGGCAACGCCAGAAAGTCCGAGATAATACTCGCTCCACGGAATCTCATCTCCCGCAATCACATCGAGATACATATCGACTTCTTCAAGAGCCGTCGTTGGTTCAACCGTTCCGCGGTTCCGATTGAACCGAATAACCCCCGTTTCGGCCATCTTCGGGAGGTGTGACTGTTGGAGCGCAGTGTACACGCGCTTTCGGTGGGTTCCGGTAATCTCGGTGAGGTCGATCCCGTTCTCCCAGGCCGCGATCTGATCGGCCAACTCGCCGATCGAAACGCTGGTGTCAGCTCTGCGTTTCAGAAGATACACCACAAACCGCCGCCGTTGGTTCGCCAGTATAGTGAACAGTTCGTCCTCGGTAAGGCGTGTCGCTGATTCGCTACGGGTTTGTTGCACTGTGTCCACCGTTGTCATATCCGTCAGACAATAATGAGTAAACCTACATAAAATCACCGAATATATTGGCTAATCATCACTACCCGTCGTTCTATGACTGATTGAGACGACTCTCATTGATATGTGTCACATAAACAGGTTTAGACTGTCTCGATTTTTGTCACGCAGTCTTTTGATTATATGATGTTACCCACAAAAATATCAGTTGGCCTACTGTAATTCTTTGAGCATCAGCGACAACCGTAGTTCGGGACTGTCGTCAACAACTCGATACCGGTGAGTTGACAAAAAGTGGTCTTACTGTCCGCAGTAGACTGGGACGAGACCATAAGTTTATACTGTTCTAATTGCATTTCCAGGCTGACGTTACCTTTCAGCGACACGAACCGCACTGGTGATCCGTCGCGATCACTCCGACCACCCACGACACATGACGCTCAAACGCACGCTCTCGATCGCCCTACAGGTGGCGCTGGTCGCCATCGTGGTTTCGCTGCTCATCGGGCAGTTCCTCGGCCAGCCGGTGCTGCTCAGTTTTGTCGAAACCGGGAGTATGCAGCCAACGCTTGGCCCCGGTGATGGCTTCGTCGCCATTCCCGCACCGCTTGTGGGCTCCATCGAGTCGGGCGATGTCGTCACGTTTGACGCCGAAGAAATCGAGGGTGGCGGGCTGACAACCCACCGTGTCATCGAGGAGACCGACCGCGGCTACATTACCCAGGGCGATGACAACCCGTTCACGGATCAAGACAGCGGTGAGCCCGTCGTCCAAGACGCCGACATCGTCGCCAAAGCGTTCATGGTCGGCGGAACCGTCGTCGTGATTCCGCATCTCGGCACGGCCGCGATGGGGTTCCAATCGGGCATCGATTCGCTCCAGTGGTGGCTTGCGGGCCTGTTCGGGAGCCGATCGTTCCTCGGCGCACAGGGTATTGCGTATCTCCTGTTTGGGCTCTCCGTTTTTGCCTACGCGGCCGACTGGTATCTCACCTCGGGCACTCGCGACCGCGGGCGCGACACGGCGCGCGAAGACGGCACCTCGGCGTTCGCAATCATGGCCATACTGGCGTTGGTGGTAATGGGCAGTGCCACTGCCGCGATGGTCGTGCCCGCGGGCTCACACGAGTACGGCGTCGTGAGCGCGGAGTTCGAATCCGACAGACCGACGGTTATCGAGCGGGGAACCAGCGAAGAAATCGAGTACCCCATCCCCAACGCGGGACTCGTTCCGGTGCAGGTGTACGTCTCGCCGGACAGTCCTGGTGTCGACGTCGACCCCGAGCGCGTCGCGGTCGGCAGTCGTGACGAGGCGACGACCAGCGTGACGCTTACCGCACCCGACGAAACCGGCTACTACCGGTTGTTTGTTCAGGAACATCGCTATCTGGCGGTGTTGCCACCGGGCGTGATTGATCAGCTGTACGGCCTCCATCCGTGGGCTCCCTTGGTGGCGATAAACGGGCTGCTTGGCGGGAGTGTCATGGCGCTTGGGCTGCTGTCGCTGCGCGGGCAACCCGCCCGGATTCGCTCGCGAGAATCGCGTGAGAAACCGCCGCTGTACCGCCGACTCCTCAGACAAATATACAAATAACATGAGCGATGCTACCTCCACCGACGAACGCGGGCTCCGTATCCGGAGCGTATTGGATGCACAGTTTGTCCTGATCCTTCTGGTGTGTCTCTTGGTCGCGGCGGCTGGCGTCGGCCTTATTTATGCGACCCACATCGAGCCGGGCACCGAAACCGAGACACAAACCGTTGCCGAGTTCTCGACTGATAGCGGCTATGAGCATTCGGCTGTGGTGACCGAACCGAACGAGGTGTTCGACACCGGCACGGTTCTTGATGACCGCGAAACCTACTTTACCCGGATTTCGCCGGAGTTGGACATTCTTGTCGCAACGGAGTATCTCTCGACTGACGCTAGTGATATGGAAATCACGCTCGATTCGGTGCTCGTGATTCGGAACGCTGACGAGGGCGAGGTCTTCTGGGACGACGAGGAGCGGCTAGCAACCGAGCAGTCCACCGGTGTCGAAAACGGCGATCCGGTGGCTGCGGAGTACACGATCAATATCAGCGAACTTGACGAGCGGGTCTCGGAACTCGAAAACGAGGTCGGCTCCTCGCCGGGTGCCACCGAGACCGTCATCGAAACAACGGTGATTATGGAGGGAACGCTCGCCGGCGAGTCGCTCTCGCACTCGCGAACCGTCGCGTTGGACATCGATATTGCGGGAGACACCTACACGGTCAGCGAGTTGGACGACCGGACGGACTCGGCGGACCGAACCGAACAGGTGACCGTCGAGCGAACACACGGGCCGTTCCGGTCGGCTGTGGGTCCCGTCTTGCTCATCCTCGGAGCCATTTCATCGGGCTGGCTGCTGTACGCTCGCCAACAGAACAAACTCGCACTCACGCAGACCGAACAGGCGTATCTCTCGTACCGCAATGACCGGTCCGAGTTCGACGAGTGGATCACGAAAATCCGCCTGCCCCAGTCGGTTCACGAACGCGAGACGGCGACCGCCGAAAGTCTGAAAGAGCTCGTCGATTTCGCTATCGACAACAACACGGGCGTCATCGATGACCCCGAGACCGACGCGTTCTATGCGGTGACTGACACCGTCGTCTACACCTACCGGCCGCCGCCAAAACCGGACGCTGACTGAGCCGCTGAATCAGGTAGCTTGTTTTTTGATCCGAACGGAGCCGCCGGCGTCGCGTTTTGACCCCCATCATAAAACAACTGATTCAGGCGCGAAACTCGGTTTCCGAAACGCGAACAACGACCGTTTCGTCGACATCGCGCAGGTCGTAGTCAGGGATCTCGCCATCGACACGGCGGGCATAGAGCGGTTCAACCAGCCGA
>PUNZ01000177.1 GCA_003551945.1 Halovenus sp.
CGGACAGCCGATGGCGAAACAGTGAGCGAACAGGTGTTCGACCCAGACGATGTCTACTGAATACGCACACCAAGATGACCCAGTTGCACAGCTCAACGATGCACAAAAGCGACGACAACAGGCAAAAAAACGAGTCGATGAGATTGGGCAGGATGAGCTTGAAGAGCTAGCCGAAGCCTACAACGGCTTCGTGGCGTTGCTTGAACGGTACGAAGACCAAGTCGTTGGCGACGAGGGTGACTTTCAGACGAATATCGAGTTCCAGAGCCAGATTGCCGAGTTTACCGAGGAGCTTTCGGACGATATTTTGCAGGCAGACATCTTCGATGCGTGCAACGAGCATCTCAAACAGCGGTGGTTCAAAACCGCCCATTTCGAGCACGTCTACGAGCAGTTGGAGCCAGTGGCTGAGATGGTCGAACGCCTCGAAACGTACGAACAACGCCGGACAGAGTACCGGGAGGTACGGAAACAACTTGGACAGCGGATATACGAACTGGAGGAGGAAATCAACGAACTCGAACGGCTCGTTCGGCTTGGAGATGCCGACCTTGACGCGCCAACCGAGCGTCTCCGTGAGCCAATCGAAGCCTACAACGATGCGGTGACAGACGCGTTTAGGGCGTTTCGACGGGACAGTTCGGCACGAGAGGTGCTCGCATTTCTAGAATCGACGACTGCGTATCCGCTTGTTCCCTTCGAAAAGCCCCCAGATGAGCTCTCTGCGTTTGTCCGAAACAACCCTGTGGGTGACGAGCCACTCTCAACGCTCGTTGAGTATGCGGGCTATTCGCGGTCGAAGCTGGACCACTATGTCGACAACCCGGACCAACTGAAACACATCGTGGGCGGGCAGAAAGTGTTCCTGTCAGGACTCGACGCAAAGCCACTACGGATTGACTGGCCACCGCCCTCGGCCGACAAGCTTCGGTATCGCTGTCGCGAACTCACGGCAGTAGTGAACCGCCTCGACCAAGACGTCGTTTCCCTCCTTCGAGCGGTTGAACAGCTCCCACGGGAGGCCAACTATCCACAACTTCGTAACAGCGTGCTAGCCCAAGAATCACTGACTGAGGAGGAACGAAAACGGATACAAAAAGAGGATATCGAAACACAGCTTTCCACAGCACGCGAGCGAAAAGCGCGGTTTGCCGACGCACTCGAATCAGCACCTGATAGCTAGCATCACTCCGTCAGTTGTCTTCGGGCGTCCGTATGCGAAGAACGCGTGACCTCCGCGGCTTCAGTGGCTTCCTGCTCGTCAAAGATGCCGAGACTGGAGAGCGTCAAGAGGGTAATGCCGGCCATCTGGATGAGGTCGATATAGCCAGATAGACTGTCGTATCTGCTGCAACCATATGCTGACCGAACACTGGCGGTCACGTAAATTATGTTGCACGAAACAGCGTCAGAAGAGATTCGCCTGTTGGTAGACTGAAATACCACCTTCAGTCAGTTCGTACGGTTTAGTCTGGCGAGAGTGGTTGGCGTTTCGAATCTTCTGTATCTCGACGGCCAGTCGCGTCTCCTGCATATCACCACGAACATACCGGAGGACGAACACAGCATCTGTCAGATACTCAATTATTCCGTGCCGGGAGGCATAGGCGTTTGTCTCACTGGCCTCGCTCGTCAGAAACGTCGTGACACCAGCTTTTTTTAGCGACCGGGTGAAATCGAAGACCTCAGTCCGCCGTTTGGCGACGTTATCGTACATCATCTCAAGCAACGAGACCGAATCAAGGACGAGTCGGTCGGCACCAAAATCCTGAATGAGTTGTGGCAGTTCTGCCTGAATATTATCCAGGCTGTTTGCCATCTCGACGGGGTCTAAATCGACGATAGCGAGCATATCCTTCTCCTCGTATTCAGCCAGTTCCCATCCCCACTCGCTCCCGGTTTCAATCATCGCCTCGTGGCTCTGTTCAAGCGTGATGAAAACGCCTTTTTCACCCTGCTGTAAGCCATGGTGGAGGAACTGTAATCCGAAGGTTGTTTTTCCGGTTCCAGCACCCCCAATCGCCACCATCAGGTGTCGTCGAGGGATGCCACCTTGAATCATCTTGTCAAGGCCATTGATACCAAGGTCAAGTCGAGCGATATCCGACTCGAAGTCCTCATCCGAGAACTCTTCTTCATCCGGACCTGCCGCCTCGAATCCACTAAATCCCTCGTCATCGAACAGCCCTTCGGTGTCGCTATCGGTTGAGTCCGCCCACGAACTACTGGAGGTGCTCACTTCTGGGTCTGCTGTCGCGGGTGAGTCATCCTCGTCACCGTCGGTGAACGGGTCATCGATGCCTTCAGTTGCCGAGCCAAACGCTTCGGCGGCATCCGCTGGGTCGGTCCACGGCCCACTGCTGTCGGCGTCAGTCGGTTCCGCCTCCTCGTCAGTATCGACCTGTGCCATCCACGACTCCGCAGCTGCATCAACGTCACTTGGTGAGTTGGCCATCCGTTCGGACTCGTTCATCTCCGTATCGGACGAGCGCTTCTCAGCTGAGTCGGTGTCTGAGGGCTCCGAATCCGACGACTGACCGGCTTCTTTGAGGCCTTGTTCGAACCAGTCGTCGTCGGAGTCTTCTTGTTCGCTCATTGTCGTCGACCTTCAGTCGTATGTGGAGGTTGTCGCCCGAAGGGATTAACGTTGGCCCCCGAGTGACACCTAAGCACAACCTCTTTGCGGGGGCCTTCCCAACAGTGAGACAATGGCTGAGTGCGACGTTTGCGGTGAGCGAGTCAGTATGCCGTATCAGTGCCGGCACTGCGGGGGAACGTTCTGTGCCGAGCACCGGCTTCCGGAGGCCCACGACTGTCCGGGACTGAAACAGTGGGAGCAATCCGGGCCGGTCTTCGACAGCGGGTTCGATACGACAGTTGGGAACACTAAGACAGAGAAAGGGCTCGCTGCCAAACTGGGAATCGATACTGGGCCGGGCGGGCCGCTTGCGTATTTCCGCGGGAATATGACCTACGTCTTTCTCGGCTTGATGTGGGTCACATTTTTGCTACAGACCGTTGTCCTCGCAGTCGTTCCCGGCCTCCACGACAGCCTTTTTGTCTTCTCTCCCGAGAACCCATTCTACGTCTGGACGTGGGTAACCTCAATCTTTGCTCACGGCGGGGTCTTACACATTGTCTTTAACAGCATCGTCATCTACTTTTTCGGCCGACTGGTCGAGCAGTATCTCGGCTGGCAGAAGTTCGCCGCGTTGTTTATCGTCAGCGGCATCCTCGCTGGGGGCGGCCAGGTGCTGTCGAATATGCTCATCGACGTCCCTATCGGCGTCGTCGGAGCAAGCGGGGCAGCCCTTGCCTTGCTCGGCGTCCTCACCGTCCTGAACCCCAATCTGACGGTCTATCTCTATTTTGTCCTGCCGCTCCCAATCTGGGTACTCAGCGGCGGAACCGTTGCCATCAGCCTCTTTCTTATCGTCGGCGGTGACCCTGGTGCCGGGGGCATTGCACACATGGCCCACCTCGTGGGTATTCTCGTGGGGCTCGCGTACGGAAAACACATCAGCGGAAGCGTCCGGATTCCAAGTCAGATGCAGTTCGGTGGCGGTGGCCCTGGCGGCGGAATGCCACCAGGCCCTGGCGGCCCAGGCGGCCCCGGCAGAAGGCGGTTCTGATGGGGCTCTCAGTCGTTCGACCCGAGTTTGTCCCCAACCCTTCTCTGTCGCGTACGGAGATGGAGTCGCTACAAGTCGAGATTAGCAACGTAGCAAGCTTTGAGGACGCATTCGACGAACCGTTGACAGCAGCCACTCTGCTGCGCTCGCCGCCGGTCGTCGCCGGTATTGACCAGGCATTTGCTGGCGACCAGGCAACCAGCGCCGTCGTCGTGATGCAGGCTGGTACCGTTATCGAGCGCGCACACGCGACAACCGATGTCAAAATTCCATACATCCCCGGCCTGTTGAGTTTCCGGGAAGGAAACTCGATACTGGAAGCGCTTGCGAACCTTGAGACGACACCGGATATCCTCCTGATTGACGGCAGCGGCCGTATCCACTTTCGAGAAGCAGGGCTTGCGACCCATATCGGCGTGACCGTCGACTGTCCAGCTATCGGTGTCGCGAAATCGCTGCTGTGTGGGACCCCAACAGAGGCGCTTGAGAGTCCGCTCCCGGAAGGAGAGAGGGTACCGATCAAAGCGGATGGGTCCGTGACCGCACGGGACGGAACGGTCATCGGCTATGCGCTCCAGACCAAGCAGTATGACTCCGGCAGTCGGTATATTAACCCGGTCTATGTCAGTCCGGGCCACCGCGTCAGCGCTGAGACAGCAGCCAGCCTTGTACAGCAGTTCACACAGGGGTACAAGCTCCCAGAGCCGATTCGGTTGGCCGACCAGTATGCAGGAGAGTTAACCAGCTAGCCAGTCTCCGCTAAATCGAGGGCCACAAGAGTCGCCGGGAAACGAGTGCTTATTGTTTGGTTGTACATCCTAGTAATTATGAAGCGGATAGCCCCGCGACAACCAGCACCGACCAGCCGACCACTCGCGCTGACGATTGCAGGGAGCGACTCGGGCGGGGGCGCTGGGATTCAAGCCGACCTGAAAACGATGGAAGCGGCAGGTGTGTTCGGAACGAGCGTCATCACGAGTGTGACGGCACAAAACACACAGGCCGTCGAATCAACGCACGTACTGCCAGCCGAGGAGGTTGACGCCCAACTGTCGGCTGTCTTCGCTGATTTTGCTGTGCAAGCGGTCAAAACGGGGATGCTCGCAACGACGGAGCTTGTTGAACTCGTCACGGAATGGATTCAGAGACAGGAGATTCCGGCCGTCATCGACCCCGTGATGGTCGCCGCCTCGGGTGATAGGTTGCTTGAGCCAGAAGCGGAACAGGCTTACAAACGGCTTATCGCATCGGCAACAGTCGTGACACCGAACGCAGATGAGGCAGCGGTGTTAACCGATATCGACCCAGAGACACCGGCTGATTTACAGTCAGCTGGCGAGCAGTTGTGTGCACTGGGGGCGGACGCCGCACTCGTAAAGGGTGGTCATCTCTCCGGTGAGCAGGTAACCGACGTGCTGGTAACGGATGACGGCGGTGAGTTCAGTGTGACAGAGTTTACTCATCCCCGCGTTCAAAATGCCGCAACACACGGCTCTGGCTGTACCCTCGCTAGCGCAATTACAGCACAGCTAGCACACGGAGATTCGCTGGAATCGGCCGTTGAGCGAGGTGTCAACCAGCTTTCCCGGGCAATTCGCTATCACCACGCTGTGGGCTCAAGCGGTGCGGTACACCACAGTGTCACATTGCAAGAACAGGGCTCGCGGACCGAGGCACTCCACGCAGTAGAAGACGGTGTTCGCCAGCTACAGAAAGAACAGTGGGGAGAGAGTTCCCTTGAGGCGATTATTCCCGACGGCGGGATGCAGTTTGTGGGAGCAACACCGTACGCCGAGACCGTTGACGAGGTTGCGGCAATTGACGGACGACTGACCGGGACAAGCATGGGTGTGCGCGATACCCACGGCGTCAGATTCGGTGCATCCAGTCACATGGCCCGGTTGTTGCTGGCTGCCAGAGAGTTCGACTCCACACTCAGATTTGCAGCAAATTGTCGCTATAATGACCGAGTACAGGCGGTGCTCGACAAGCAGGACTGGACAGTGGCCTCGATTGACCAAACAGCAGAGGAGGATTCCCCTACAATATCAGAGGAACTGAGCCAAGCATTCGAAGCAACAGCCGAAACGCCAGCGGCTCTCGTCGATGATAGGGCACACGGGAAAGAGCCGATGACCAGATTGCTTGCGACTGACACAACAACCCTCGTTCAGCGGTTGCAGACGATTGCAGCGGCTACAACACCCAAACAGTGACACCCACCGGTTCAGTTTTAGTGGTACCCATCAAATAATGGTATATGGTAACTCGCCTCTCTGATACGGTCTGGTGGGTGGACTTTCCGGGAGTCAACGCGTATCTCGTCGATGACGATGGGGTGTTGACCCTCATTGATGCGGGACCACCGCTGTACACGCACCGGCTTGTCAATGCAATTACCCACGTAGGTGATTCACTCTCAGCGGTGGAGAGAATACTGATTACACATTATGATTTCGACCACGTCGGTGCCCTCGGGAAATTGAAAGCGCTCGATGCGCCGGTGTATATCGGTCGTGCGGATGCACCGTATCTCACCGGCGACCGAAAACCGAGCATCCGCTCACAGAAGGGACTCTTCCAGCGGGCGGCACACTGGATGATTGACCTCCCCGACCTTCCAGTTGTCCCCATCGATGACGGAAAGCAAGTTGGGAGTTTTACCGCACATCAGACAGCAGGTCATACTCCTGGCCACATGGTCTATGTAAGCGAAGCCCACGATGTTGCCTTTCTCGGTGATATCGTCTGGGAACGCCGCGGGAAAATTGATACCATTCCGTGGTTTCTCTGTGAAGACTACGAGCGGACAAAGCAGGCGCTTGTCGACCTTGCCGGTCACATCCTGCCGTTCGAGATAATTTGTCCCGGTCACGGCGTTCCATTTACCCACGGTGGCCGTGACCGGTTGCGAGCGTGTGCGGACAACGTGACAGTAAGAACAGTCTGAGGTGGGTGAGCGACCGTATCAATTGTCCTCGTCGACACCAGCCAGTTCCTGTTCGTGTGCATCAAGGGTTCGGAATTTCTGTTTGAGGTCAACGCCCTGTTGTTCGACTTTGGCGCTTCGGTAGCGATAAACGGGATACCCAAGCGCAATCCAGCCGAGAATCAACGCACCGATGAGCGGCATTTGCGATACAAGAAGAACCCAAAACAGAACGGTTGAAAGCCCACCACCGAGGGCGACAAGCATGAGTAGCGGCTTTGGAATACGGATGTACGCGTTTTCATACCGGGCGGGAAAGACCGTTGGTAACCGCCACGCAGCGACGGCAAGTAAGAAAAACGCATACAACAGCACAAGGCCAAGGCCCGGTGCAAGAATGGTCGGCGATGGCGAGATTGGGACAACAAGAATGGCCGGGACACCGAGCAACAGCACCGCTCGGTTCGGACTCTGGTATTTCGGGTGCAATTTGGCAAAAAACGACGGAAAGACATCATCACGGCCGGCGCGCATGATTTCCCGCGAGTAAGTAACAATCAGCGTATTCACTGTTGTAATCCCACCGATGACAGCAGCGAGTGCAACGAAGCCGCTGGCCCACCATGGGAGAAACTCAAGTGCAACCATCGCAATACCTGCCTCCTGGCCAGCAAGTTCAGTCCAGTGCATGACACCAACAGCGACAACCACAAC
>PUNZ01000184.1 GCA_003551945.1 Halovenus sp.
GCATCCGCGATGGTTTCGTAATGCTCGATGAATCCCTGCTGTTCGGGTTTGTTGTAATACGGTGAAATGAGCAACAGTGCGTCCGCCCCGCTGTCTGCTGCTCGCTCGGAGAGCGAAAGCGCCTCTGCGGTGTTGTTCGAACCAGTGCCCGCTATCACGGGGATATCCACAGCGTCGATGACTGCTTCGATAACGTCGATGTGTTCGTCGTGGCTGACCGTCGCGGATTCGCCGGTCGAACCCATTGGAACGAGGCCATCAACGCCTGCGGCTTCGAGTCGCTGGGCGTCCGCTCTGAGTGATTCATAATCGATGCGTCCGTCTTCGTGAAATGGCGTGCACATTGCGGGATACACGCCGGCAAATGGGTGGTCTGTCATGGTTGTGTGTTGTGTGTCGTTTATCGTCAATAACGGTTATATTGGTCGATACAATCACGAAACTGGCGGATATCAATCGCCAATTTCACATCGGTAAACCGACCCGAGACAGCGGTGCCACGGCTGCCACGAGCCACCTTACGCACGCTTGCGCTTCGAAAAGAGTGACTCACTGCTCGCTGGTCGGATGCGGTTTCCGACTGGCCGAGCAGTGCGTCGCATATCTGTATTCCTAGCGAGCACCCTCTTATGTGTTCTGTTGTCAACTTCTCGGTGACAACGCATTTGAGACTGGCCCGATAGATGGGTGGTATGAAAGAAATTCACCCAGCACAACGCGTTGCCGTGCTGGTCGATGCCCAGAACCTCTATCACAGTGCCCAGAGCGTTTATACCCGGAATATCGATTATGCGTCATTGCTTGAAGAGGCCGTTGCTGGCCGCGAACTCACACGCGCTATCTCGTATGTCATTCGTGCAGACTCACCGGATGAAGAGTCGTTTTTCGACGCGTTGGAGGATATCGGCTTTGAGACCCGAATCAAAGATATCCGAACGTTCCCTGATGGCAGCAAAAAGGCGGACTGGGATGTCGGAATGAGCCTTGATGCGGTGACGCTTGCTAATCACGTCGACACGATTGTTCTCTGTACCGGTGACGGTGATTTCGCCCGACTGTGTAGCCACCTGAAACACGAAGGTGTCCGGGTCGAAATCGTCTGTTTCGCTGAATCTGCCGCAGACTCGCTTATTGACGCGGCTGATGCCTTTACTGATATCAGCGAGGATACGGAGACGTATCTCCTGTAATCAACGTATCATTCCCTGAGAACAATCCCTAAATATCGGAACGCCATTTGACCCCATAGATGGTGTTAAAACTTATCGCTAAAGTAGCCGTGATTACGCTGGTGCTGGGGGGCGTCAGCGTTGGTGGCCTCTTCGCGGCAGGGGTGCTTGGCGTTCCTGATGGAGGGCTCGAAGATAACCGCTGGGGTGAAGTCGATAACGACAGCATCGAGGTTCTCACTGACATTTACGTCGACAACCCGAACCCGTTTGGGGTCGGCGGAGATATCGATGCTGAGTACGATATCTATCTGCAAGAGACGCATATGGCAAGCGGACAGGAGGAGAACCTTGGGATTAGTTCCGGCGACAACGAGTTTAATCTCACCACGGACCTTTACTACCAGAACCTCTCTACGTGGTGGGTTGCCCACCTCGAAAACGATGAAGTGAGTGCGCTCGATGTAGATGCGACGGTGCATGCTTCGGTTGGCCCGCTGTCGGGTTCGCCGTCGACGACGTACTCTGATGAGATTGAGACTGACCTCGTGGGTGCGCTTGATGAGGGCTTTTCATCGTTTGAGGGCACATACAGCGGGACTGAAACCGACCTCCGGATTGCTGGGACCGCAGTTGAACCCACTATCGAGGTTGAAGATGTCACAACTGAGTGGGGTGATGTGACGGAAACCAACACGGAAATTATGGCGACGATGACCATCCATAACCCGAACGCCTATCCAATCCCGACGCCCGCCTTTGCGGGCAACCTCACGTTCAACGATATCTCGATGGCAAACTGGAACGCTGACGAGGTTGAGGTACTTGAGGTGGATGATGATGGTCTCATCCCGCCAGGGGAAACAGAAGAGCGAACTTTCGTTGTCGAGATGGATACCCAGCAAATCCCACACTGGTTTGCAAGCCACGTTGATGAAGAGGAGTTCACCACGATGGAAGTGACTGGTCAGTTTGCGATGGAAGTTGGTGGCAGCGAACTCACAATCCCTGAAAACGACGAGGCAATCACCTGTACGTTCGATGTAACGACGAGTATCTTCGTTGACCAGGATGACGGGGTCTCGGATGAGGGCTGTGACCTGAACCCGTTTGCGATGAGTGATGAGGAGATAGATGATGCGAATGCGACGCACGACCCTGAAGAAGAGGAGACCGAAAACGGAGATGACGACGGATTACTCTCTGATTCGGATGATGACAACGATGAGGCAAACGATAGTGACGAAGAAACAGATGAATCAGATGCTGAGGAGGGAGACGAAGATGATGACAAAGAGGATGAATCAGACGATGACGAGGATGATGACGACGGATTACTCTCCGACATCGGTCTCACGGCTACAACGTAGTCGCTGTCCCTGAAACGGAACAGGGTCTTTTTCACCACCCGACGCAACTCACAGATATGACTGAGGACGAACTTCCACAAGACCACCCGTTGCGCGATTCTCGTGTCCATGCGCTGATGGGACTGGTCACTGGTTCAATTATCGCTGGTGTGGGCGTGTTGCTGTTTGAGGGGCTGATGATGTGGTTGCTCATTGGTGTTGGTGTGCTTGACGCGATTACGACGCCCTACATCCTTGGTAAAGCAATCGAAGGCGAAACTGCAGACGGCCCAGAACAGGCTGTGGAGGGGTGGTAACATGGCCGACGACGTTCCGGGATTGCGCGTTGTTGCTGACTATCAGTTCGGCCGCGGTGCTGGTGACGCTCTGCTTCCAGACGGTGAAGACCGTGATATTACGCACACGAGTTCCGGTCGACCGCGACAAATCCACGTCGAGGAAGGACGCATCGGCACCTACGCAACGGATGGTCGATTTCGACTTGGCCTTGCTGGCGGCCGGCGGTTGCAGGAAGCAATCGATGGCTACCGCGTTGTCGTCGGGGACGAGAGCGAACCGTTCGTTCGTGAGGGGCGCAACGTCTTTGCAAAGTTCGTTAGCGACGTTGACGACGGTATTCGACCACACGATGAAGTAATTGTTGAGCACGAAGACGGCTCGCTGCTTGCGGTTGGCCGAGCAGAACTCTCCGGTGCTGGGATGAAAGAGTTCGAGACCGGTGTTGCGGTGAGCGTTCGAGACGGAATGCCCGAAGGGGAGTAACCGGCAGCGTCGTGAACGCAGGGCTTTTGATGGCAAAGAAAGAAAGGAGAGATATGTTTGGAGGAGGCGGCTTCGATTCGCGGAAGATGCAACAGATGATGAAACAGATGGGTATCGACATCGACGAACTCGATGTTGAGGAGGTCATCATCCGCACAGCGGATGAGGAACTCGTCTTTACCGATGCCGATGTCCAGCGGATGGACGCACAGGGCCAGGAAACATACAACATTGTCGGCAGCCCGGAACGTCGTGACCGCGGTGACTCTGCCGCACTCGAAGGCGACGACGGCGAGGCAGACGACGCTATCCCACAGGAAGATATCGAGATGGTTGCCGACCGCGCAGGCGTGAGCGAGGACGAAGCACGGGAGGCACTCGAAGCAACGAACGGCATGCCACTCGACGCTATCCAGCAACTCAGCGAGTAACGTGTCTCTGCTCTTTGTCACCGACGAACGGGAGTATCTGCTCGAACCGGGCGAAACCCTTGAATCTGACTTGGGGATTCTTGAGGTACCCGAAGACGTCCAACCGGGCGACGAGGTCGAGACACATCTCGGGACGGTCTTTACCGCCCGAAAACTTCGTGGTCCAGACCTCTTTCATCACCTTGAGCGCACTGGCGCGCCGATGATGCCCCGCGATGTTGGGCTGGTGATGGGCCACACCGGCATTTCGGGGGGCGACCGCGTTCTCGATGCGGGGACAGGGACGGGAATTCTTGCCTCAGCGCTCGGCCGCGCCGGAGCAACCGTTGTTACCTACGAGACAAACGAGGAGTTTGCTGAGGTAGCTCGTGACAATATGGAAACAGCGGGTGTGAGTGATCGCGTGACAGTCCACTCTGGGGACATAGTCGACGCGCTTGACGACCTCCGTGGAGAGGGCTTTGACGCGCTGACGCTCGATACTGGCGATGCGCCGACAGTGGTCTCAGCTGCTCCAGAGTTGCTCGTCTCCGGTGGGATGGTGGCCGTCTATTCGCCGTTTGTTGAATCGACGAAAGACGTCGTCGAGACTGCTCGTGAGGCGGGATTAACCGATATCCGCTCACTTGAAACTATCCAGCGTGAGATGGACTTTGATTCACGGGGTTCGCGTCCGTCGACGGCCGGTGTCGGGCATACGGGCTATCTGACGTTTGCGCGAGTTCCGTAGCGAACCAAGAGAGCGTTCGCCGCTAGTGGCCGTCGCCCTCCTCTCGCATATCAAGCACGTTCAGATGCATGATATGCAGATGGGTTCCAACGCCAAGGAGCAACAATCCAAGCCCGACAAACAGCGCGGGCATTACGAGAATATCATATACCTCCTGTAGTTGTGGAACTGCAAGCACGACGAGGCCGGCAAGAAAGGTGAGAACGATAACGCCGAATCCGGCCTGCAGATACCGATAGCAGGTCTTTGTATCTGGGAGCAGATGTTCCTTGTATCTGTCTCCCATCGTCATTCCTCGTTTGTCTCTCGTAGCTTTCGTCGGCGTCGGTCGAACTCTTCGTCGTCGATGTCACCGCGAGCGTAGGCTTCCCGGAGCGTTTCGAGAGCGCTGTCGTCGCTATCGGGTCCCCCTCCCCCGACCGAGTAGATGAGATAGCCGATAAGGAGCACAAACAGTAGCGGGACGAGCACCATCATCAGCCAGCCCCCGAAGACGAACCAAATCCCGTCACCCATATGTGACCATACTCCCGCCTGCGAGTGTGGCATGGCCGTCCACATGAGCATCGGAAGCACAAAGAGCAGTACGCCGACGACAATCGCCAGTTTGAGAAGCGTGTTCGCTTGTGACATGGATATCAAGCGGTCAGTGTGACCACATATGAAAGGATAGGTTCTGTTTCCTTACTGCAGTTCTGGCTTCGAATATGCAGATATTACTGCTCTGTACTTTGGAATCCAAAGTTAGGACCCGGTTACAACACTTGACGAGACAGTTCACGGCTATAGCAGTCGCCAGTCCCGCTCACTCGGACCCATTTCGTCTGTACCGTTCGGATGGTTCCGACTCGCCAACGTCGGCCGGTATTTGTTTGACGATGCCCTCACACTGTGGACACGATTGTTTTTCCGTATCAATATAGACCGTCTCGCATGACTCACAGCGAAAGAGGTGCGATTCGTTTCCGCTGACAGGCTCACTCTGCTCTCGACCGCCTCCGAATCTGGATTTGAGTTTCTCGAATATCATTTATCACCGGAAACCGAATCAGGCGCGTGTGTCGCCTGGATTGATTCCGTGGCAGTCAGGAGCGCTTCGGCGGTGTCGAAGGCGGGACCTGCTCTCACGGACTGCTGGTCTCGATTATACACGACAACATCCGACTGCGCGAGCTTTGGAAGATGCGTGTGGTGTAACGTCACTCCCATTCGGCCAACACGAGACTGGTCGTCATCGCGTGACATGGCCTCGGCTCCCGATATCTCCGAAGCGAGTTCCCCAAGCTGGAGCGCTGGCTCATCGTGGTCACGGAGTATTCGAATGACCTCCTGTCGTGTGGAGTCCGCAATGAGCTGAAGCAGCACTTCAGTAGCTGTCGACTGCGTATTTTTTGCCATAGGTAATCCCTCCATGTTCATCGGCGGGATTTCGGCTCGCTAGAACATGCACATGAGACTACACACCGACTACTGAAGTAGTCCGCGTTAATGTATATCCTCACACCATAGTATTCTATAACCAAAAATAATGAATTGAAACTGGGGTACTACACAACATTTATTCAAAATTAGGCGGATGCAGTTACTCTCACATGTCTCCCCTACCACCAAAAACGGGTTATATTATGGACCATACTCTTCCACTAGACCGAGCAGTCAGTTCAGAACAGGGAGTCAAAGCTGTCGCTTGTATGCTTCCAGCGTCTCCTCGATATCCTCCTCGGTATGGGCGTCGGAAACGAACTGGGATTCGAACTGGTTCGCCGTGAGGAAAATCCCTTCCTCTTTCATCGCAGGCCAGAACAGCCGTTCCCAGCGTTCGGTGTCGGCGCGTTTGATGTCACCGCCGTTTTTCGGACAGTACTCGTACCGGGTACACTCCGAATGTTGTTGACAGCCGCTTTCGCAGTGGTTTGACCGGTCGCCTGGTCCATTTCGGGTGAAGACGACTTTGAACATGCTGTCAGTACCGACGACGGTGTAGTTCGGTGCGTGGTCGGCGATGATATCGGTCAATCCGGCACGTAACTGCTCGCCGAGGCCGTTGACGTGGTCATACACATCGTGCTCGGCGGCATACCGAAGCGTCTCCAACCCTGCTGCCATCGTCACTGGATGGCCGGAGAAGGTTCCGGACTGGAAGACATCGCCGGAGGGGGTAAACTCCTCGATAATTTCAGTTTTCCCGCCGATTGCTCCAACCGGGAAGCCGCCGCCGATGATTTTCCCGAACGTGGTAACGTCGGGTGTCACGCCGAATTTCCCCTGCGCACACTGCAACCCGCCGACGCGGAAGCCGGTGATTACTTCGTCGAAAATGAGGAGCGAGCCGTGTTCGTCGGTCACCTCCCGAAGCGTTTCATGGTAGCCATCAACCGGATGGACGATGCCGTAGTTCCCGAGAATCGGCTCGGTGAGGACGGCCGCGATATCGTCACCGTGCTCGGCAAACACCTCGTGCACTGCCTGTTCGTCGTTAAACGGCACAGTGAGGGTGTGTTCGGCAAAGGTTTCCGGAATGCCGGGACTCGATGGGTGGGTGTCGCTACCGCTTCCCTCGACGAGCGTACTCTCCTGTGCGCCATGGTAGCTCCCTTCCATAATAACGATTTTGTCGCGGCCGGTGTAGCCTCGCGCCAGTCGGACGGCGGAGACGGTCGCTTCCGTGCCGCTGTTGACAAACCGTATCATCTCGACGCTCGGAACGTGGCGAGCGACGAATTCGGCAA